>JAYVSA010000054.1:0-3910 GCA_043775765.1 Breznakibacter sp.
CATGTTTCGGTCATCTTCAACATACAATATCCGTTTTTTCATTGTGTTAACTCTTTATGAAGTGGAAGTGTAACTGTAAAAGTAGAACCTAAACCCAAAGTGCTATCTACTTTTATTGTGCCATTGAGGCTTTCAATTATTTGTTTTACATAAGCCAGTCCCAGTCCAAAACCTTTTACATTATGGATATCGTGATTGTTAACTCTATAATATTTCTCGAAAATCAAGCAAAAGTCTTCCTTCGCAATTCCGATACCTTCGTCTGTAACTTTAAGAATGATTTGTTGGGCGTTGGATGAGGTGGATATGACGATTGTTTGGCCGTCTGTGCTGTATTTTATGGCATTATCTATAAGGTTGGATAAAACATGCTCTATATGGTTTGGATTGGCGTATATGGAGCTGTTTGCCGCTCTTAAATCCAATTTGAATTTCGGAATTGAGTAGACAGCTACGCATTCATTAATTTTTTTGTGAATGTCTGTAATTTGTCCACATGTTTCTTTGTTTGTAATCTCGTTAAGATTTAATATTTGAAGTGTGTTGAGATGCAGTTTTTTATTTTCCGATTTTATAATCTCAATAAAGCGCTCCGTTTCAGCAGAGGGGTTGGTGATGCTTTTTGATAACATGTTGGCAGAAAGCTTTATATTGCTGATAGGAGTTTGGAACTCGTGAACCATATTATTTATAAAGTTTTCAGTTTCAGAGTATTTTTGTTTTTCTAGTTTTAGTAGTCTCATTAGTTGGAAGAATGCAGCTGCCAAAATGGCTATGAATACTAATGATGAGATAAATATTCCCTTCATTTGATTAATAAGGAATTGATTTCGGTTTGGGAATTCTATACGTATTTGAGCCGAATCAGGGCTGGTGTAGTTAACAGCATATTTTGTGGATTTATTTGAGGTTGGAATATCTGTGTTATTTGCGTTTTGAATGATAAAGGAGTAGTCGAGATTAAGCGCATGTTTTCTTAGGTGTTTGTTTATTATGCTGTCGATTTGACTTTCACGTTTTCCCAACGATTGGCATTGGCCTTTTTTACCAACAACTCGTCCCATTTTTTGACAACAATTCGGGAATTTATTCATTATTTCTGCTTGGGCATTGGTCATGGCTATTGTTGCAAGATGAGAGAAATTGCTCTCTTCTTGCTGAGCAGCATTGAAGGTCCATATTATTTGCACCGCTAATAAGAATATGAGCGCAATAACAGTGATGCTTGTTAAATAAAGATTGCGATTGTTTAATTTTTGAGCCATAACAGATTGTTGATATAATAATGCAAAATTAGCCAATAATAAACAATTAACCTGTTATTAACGCGTATTAACATGGCATTAACAACATTGGCTTAATTTATGGACTATCTTTGATTATAGAATGATTGAAGCGCTAGTTAAATAAAAGTAGTGCCTTAGTTATTAACCGTTCTTTTTAATATTTTAACCAATAAAAAATTGTTTATGAAATCATTAGCATTATCGTTGTTATTTGTTTTTGGATTGGCAGTTGTTGCACCTGCGTTTGCTCAAGATGCGCCTGCTAAGGCTACTACAGAGAAAGCTGAAGGAAAGAAATGTTGTAATAAAACGGAAGCTGAGAAAAAAGCTTGTTGTGAGAAAAAAGAGGGTGCTGCGACGAAAGATTGCAAGAAAAAATGCGATAAAGATAGCACCGCAACAAAAAAAGAGTGCAAAAAAGAGTGCAAGAAAAAAGATGATGTTGTAAAAAAATAATTTTACTTGTTTGATGAAAAGGGGGAGATTACGTTGTAGTCTCTCCTTTTTTTTATGTAATAAGATTAGTAAAAATGGATTGATCAAACGTTTACTTTTTCCTTTTAAAAGCGTAAATTCACCTTTGTTTTACTCGATAATCTATTTGTTTCATCATCTAAACTGATAAATAATATGAATGTGATTTCTAAAGTTTTGGTTTATGGGTTTATTACTTGCCTGTATGTTAACGGTTCGTTGGCACAGAATAATAATTGTTATGCCGTGAAGGCTACTGTAGATAAAGGAGTTATTGAGGGGTTATACGACGTTGGAAATAATCTTCAACTGTATTTAGGTATTCCTTACGCCAAGCCACCTTTAGACGATTTGCGTTGGAAAGCACCTCAACCCCTCGACCATTGGAGTGGAGTAAAGGAGACGAAGAAATTTGGGCCACGAGCGGTGCAAGGTAAGGTTTATGGTGATATGAATTCTCGCTCTGAAGGAATAAGTGAAGATTGTCTTTACCTGAATGTATGGACCCCGGCAAAGAGAAATCAGAAGGCGCTTCCTGTGCTGGTCTACTTCTATGGTGGTGGATTTGTTGTTGGAGATGGTTCAGAGCCGAGATATGATGGTGCTAGTACAGCACAAAAGGGCGTTGTAGTGGTTACGGTAAATTATCGTCTTAATGTGTTTGGATTTCTTGCACACCCCGATTTAACTGCTGAGGCGCCATATAAAGCTTCTGGTAACTATGGGCTTTTAGATCAGAATGCTGCTTTGAGATGGGTGAATAAGAATATTGCTGTTTTTGGTGGAGATCCGAAGAGAGTGACCATCGCTGGTGAGTCGGCGGGTTCTATTTCGGTAAGTTTGCAAATGGCTTCACCACTATCTAAAAATATTATTGCTGGAGCTATTGGTGAAAGCGGTGCCTCCATACGACCAACATTTTTCCCTATTCCGTTGGTTGAGGCTGAGAAAGTGGGCGTTAAGTTTGTGAAAGATGCGGGTGGATATTCAATAAAAGAGCTTAGAGCGATGTCGACACGTGAGATTTATGAATTTTATTTGGAATCGAAATCAATTACTTTTCCGCTTGCAATAGATGGTTATTTTATGCCAAAATCGTTGCCAGAGATATTTAATGCCAAGGAGCAGGCGCAGGTACCTCTATTGGTTGGCTGGAATTCTGCCGAAATACCTGGGATGGCCTTTATGGGAGGTTTGCCCTACACGCAGGATAATTTTAAGGCTAAAGTGAAAGATGTTTATGGAGATAATGCAGATGATGTGTTGGCTTTATATTCGCATAGTACACCTGAAGAGGTTGAACTTTCGGCAACTGCTTTGGCTTCAGACCGATTCATTGTTTTTAGTACTTGGAAATGGTTTGACTTGCAACGTAAGAATTCGATTCAACCAGTATACCGCTATCTGTATAGTAAAAAACGTCCACCGTTACGCGATGAGTCGGTTGTTTCTGGTTTTGTTGGCGGAACAATGAAGAAGAGTGCGCAAGCAATGAAGGCCGTGCCAATTGGTGCGCCTCATGCGTGCGAAATTGAATACTGCATGGGGAATCTTGATTTGATAAAGGAATATGCTTGGACAGATGATGATTATAATGTTTCAGCAACCATGCACGACTACTTTGTGAATTTCATTAAAACGGGTAACCCGAATGGCGGTTCACTGCCTAATTGGCCTGTTTCTGATGCGAAAGATAGCACGCCAATGATTATGAATATAGATGTGGAATCGAAGGCGATAAAGGCTTCAACCGATGTGAGATATGATTTGCTTGATAAGCTTTATAATTCAAAATAGGTTTAGTTCTTGAGTAAGATAGTAGGCTGTTCGTGAGATTAAAACCTCTTTAGAACAGCCTTTTTTTATTTCATAGAGTTGCTGGAGTGAGATGAAGTGAGATGATTGGGTAGGGGAGTGTGGATTTTATAGTCTTTGTGGTGTCAAATTGGCATATAGGACGTTGTGTGGCTGTGCGTGAGGGCCGGAGGTGGAAACCCCACAGAACGGTTGCTTAGCTCGTCGAAGCACCGGGCGAGGAGTTGGAGCCGTAGACCGACGGCAAAAAATGGGAAAGAATAATGAAACTGGTGATATGATTTGGATGGAGGATAATCGTTAATCCCATTTTTGCCGGCACGCCCAAATATGGA
>JAYVSA010000055.1:0-8856 GCA_043775765.1 Breznakibacter sp.
GCCACCTCCTGGAGCTACAGAAAGCATAGGTGCTTGAGGACCAACTGCTGCATCAAAGTAACCTAATCCACCTTCACCAATCATACCTGGGCCATTTAATACATACACACCTGCGCCACCCGATTTACAACTGAAACCTAATGTCCCATTTGTAACAGAAACACTTTTCCCTGTTACCGCATCTACCCAATTGCCATTATCGAGTCCAGTAAAGGAGAATGTTGCCGCACCGTCTTTAGCCAAGCCAACACAAACTTTACTTGTACCTTTAACGCGCGTAAAACCAACACCATTACCTGGTGCATTGCCAGCCCACTGCCAGTCGCCATCCCAAAGAGCTGGAATTTGGCTTCGCATTTGGTTTAATTTACGGATATGAGAATATAGCTTTGTACCCTTTGTCGAATCGATTTTGCTTGGTAAAAGTTGTTTGCCATAATAAGCACGACCAGTTCTATTAAGAGAATACTCAATATCACCTGGATCAAATAAATCGCAACGTGCACCTTTCATGAATTGCATTTCTGTACCATAATATACTGCAGGAATACCACGCCATGTAAACATAAAATTCATACAAGCAGCTAAGTTCTCTTCTGATCCACTGTAACGGCGGTTCCAGTCGTTATTTGGACCAAAGTCATGGTTGTCTAACCAAGTGACGTTCGTGTATGGATCTGAATATAAATTGTCGTAACGAGCAGCATCTTTAACCGATGAGAAACTTGAACCATTTTCAAAAGTAGTGTGGAATGTTGCTTCGGCGTAGAAATCGATTTGACCAATACCTGAATTTTCAGAGGCATTAACAGCACCTCTCCATGTATACCAGTGAGGATTTATACTTTCAACCGAATGCAAATCAAAACGTTTTTGAGCAACTTCACCGAATATAAAAAGATTTGGATTAACCGCCGCAAAAGCATCTCGGAAGTATAATACTGAAGCACGATCCATGTGTTTCATGGTATCCCAACGAAACGCATCTACACCCATATTAATAAACTTTGTATAAGCCGCAACTAAATAGTCGCGAACAGCTTGGCTTTCGGTATTTAAATCAGGACAGTCACCTGCGATAGCGCGGTTATACAACGGGCCTGGTGAATCCCAGTCTCCACAAAAGCCATCGCCATCGTGATGAAACCAATTAATATCGGTACCATCTAAAAACGATTGTGAACATGGCCAGTTATAAAGAGCACGATAACTACCTAAAACACCATCTAAAGGAGGAATATTAGCACGACTCCAAATTTTACCATCTTCAGGGTTAGGAGTCATACCATCATACTGCCAGCCATTTGCTGCAGGCATCGTAAGAGGTGATTTGTCAGATTTTTGCCCCCAAATTTGAGCAGGATCCGTATTGTATTTCACCTCAGCTTTGCCTTTGATGCCATAACGACCCGAATGATTTGTTACGATATCAAGAACGATTTTCATACCTCTTGCATGGATTGCATTAACAAGATCTTGAAAAGTAGCTCCTGGGGATTCTAAACGAGGATCTACTTTCATGAAGTCATAAGCATGATATCCGTGATAATCTAAAGGGCCAGCATTTTGAACAACAGGAGTAATCCATATTGCAGTAAATCCCATGCCTTGAATATAATCAAGTTGTTGCATTAAGCCCTTGAAGTCTCCACGCCAAGTTACATCGGCAGGATCTGTGATGGCCGTTCGTTTGCCATCATACGAGCACCATTCGTTTGGACGGTTATTCGTTGGGTCTCCATCGAAAAAGCGTGTTGGCAATAAAAAATAGATTGTTTCTTTGGTAAAGGCACGCTGTGATGCCATTGGTTTTTTCGCAGGACCCTGAGCGAATACATTTCCTACCAAAGAAAAGATGAATAAACCAATTATCAGTGATAACTTTAGCTTAAAACTCCTCATAAAATAATAGTTTTATAGAATTTATTTAACATTAATACTTCAATTTTCATTTTAAAATCTCGATGATTTGCTTATTTCACAATGCAAGTGTATTTATTAAAAAATATATAAAAGAGGCAAATGGTAAAATCTAATAAGCGACACTGTTGAAATAGGCTAAAAGTGAGATGTGGTACCTGTAATTGATTTATTTTCAATTGTTTGGTTAGATATTTGGAATTTGAATATTTTAATAATAGCTACTTTTTTATAAGTCAATAAAGTTTGCGAAAGGTGTATTTTATTAAATGATACATACATATTTTAACATTTATACACAGTACTGGGTGCTATGATTTTTTTCAGGAGTGTGCTTCAAAATTCAAGGAGTTATTTTAATAGATACGGTGTTAGAAATAAGAGCATACTTTGCTCTATCAATGAACTTTCTTTTGCCATATTTGTATTAGAACAAAGATGAGTTTGCATGAATGAAATATTAGCTACTTGCCCACTATTTAAGGGCATATCTACAGCAGAAATAAATGGTTTTAAAACCACCATTCGTTATCGAGTAAAGCGATTTGAGACCAATGAATGTGTAGCACTCAGTTTTGATGAGTGTAAACATTTGCATATTGTACTTAATGGGAGTGTGCGGGGAGAAATGGTGGATTCGTTTGGTAAGGTTATTAAAATTGAGGATATTGAGGCTCCTCGACCCTTGGCAGTGGCATTTTTATTTGGAAAAAATAATTTTTATCCAGTAGATATTCTTACGAATGAGCCCACCGAGATACTCTCTTTTCCGAAAGAGTCGGTGGTGGAGTTGATGCAGAAAAATGCCATATTCCTCAAAAATTATATGGATGTAATCTCTTCACGAGCTCAGTTTTTGTCTGATCGAATTAAGTTTTTATCTTTTCAAACCATCAAGGGAAAACTTGCTAATTATTTTTTAGGACTTCTAAAAAGTAACGAATTAGAAATTGAACTTACCGATTCGCAAAATAGTATAGCAGATATGTTTGGAGTTGCTCGCCCGTCGTTGGCACGAGCTATTCGCGAGCTTCATAACGATGGAGTTATTTACGCAAAGGGTAAGACAATAAGAGTTTTAGATAAGAGAGCATTGATGACACTTATAAACCCATAGAGGCTCGTTATGCTTATTGGATTACGTATTCTGGTATAGGTTTAAGATTTGGTGGATTCTACCGCGAGAGGGGTTGAAACGGAAATCCTTTTTGCCTTTCGGGATTTTAATGAACTTGAGTTTTGATAGGGCAAAAAGATTGGAGAGTAAAACCCGACGGCTAAGTGGCGAAAAAATAGATGATTTTATAATTGGTTTGTAACTTGAAGAATTAGTAATTGCCACCAGCCGGCACGCCCAAATTTAGAAAAGTATTACCAAGCTGTTTGTTCGCCCGATGAGTTGGAGGGTGTGTTTTTATTTTTCATACGCCGTTTTTTTATGTCGATAAACAAGGCTGGAAGATAGGCAAATAGAAGGCCAAGTGATATGTTGAGAATTCCAAGACGTAGGGTGCCAAAATCTCTAAGCAAAAAGGATAGGGCAATAAAAAATAGGTTAGCCCCAGCAATGAGTAGGGTTGCGTGTATATGGCTAAATCCGAGTGTTAGGATGCGGTGATGGATGTGGTTTTTATCGGCCACAAAAGGTGATTTTCCCTTGGACACGCGAATAAAAAAGACTCTGATAGTATCTACAACGGGTACAATAAGAATACCTAGGGCTACGGCAGGAGCTGAAGTCATGGAAAAGGCTAGGTGTGGATTGTTTTTAAGTGAGTTGAACTCCATGAATTTTACGGCTACAACTGCAATAATAAATCCTAGGATGAGTGAGCCAGTATCGCCCATGAAAATTTTTTGTTTTTCGGCAAAGAGGTTGAAGTATAGAAAAGCAACAAGAGCACCGACGATGATGGCACCAATGATTGGGATTTCGAGGTTTCCGTTGATATAGAACCAAATGGAGAATGCTGTAATGGTTATTATGGCTATGATTCCGGCCAAACCATCTATCCCGTCAATGAGGTTGAAACCGTTGATGAGAGCCAAAATAAGGAATATGGTGATGAGAAAGCCTGTTAAGTGATTGGGTACCAGACCAAAAAAACCATGAAAGTCGGTAATGATGAGTTTTCCTAAACCCACAATGATGAGTGTAGAAAAGAGTTGCCCCATGAGTTTAATTACGGGCGCTGTAATAAGAATATCGTCTTTTATACCTATTGAGAAAATAACGAGAAGAGATGGTATTAAAAATGGTAGGGCTGGTATTTTAAACCATTCGGTGAAGAGTGCATACGTGAATATGAAACCAATGAAGATGCCTAATCCACCAAGGGTTGGTATTTGTATTTTGTGTACGTTTCTATTATTGGGCGCCGCAAAAAGGTGTTTTGTATGTGAAACGGTGAGGATGGTTGGAATGGACGAAAAGGTAATTAGAAACGACACTAGCGTTGCAAATCCGATGATTAAATGTGGAATATATGAATTCATTTTAGTGTGTTTAGTGGATTTATTGACAAATATATAAGTTTTTATTAAAAATCATAATAGAGATTTTTAAGGGAAGTTCTTATTCCAATATAGAAGAACTGAGTGTCAAACGATTGATTCAATTTTGATTGGTTACGAATTTTACAACCAGCTACAATGTTGAAATTATTTCGTGGATTTATGAGGTAACTAATGCTTCCATCGATAAAAATGGTGGAAGCAGCAACACCTTGTCCGTTAAAATTCCCATAATTACTTGCCCGTAGTTCGTTTGGTTTAAGCACATCTTTTCCGAAACTAATAGTGTCGGTAGTATCTTCTCCCCATTTTGAAACCATTATTTCACCTTGGAAAAACCATCTTTTATAGCGGTAATTTGCAATGGAGACGAGCTCTTTAAAATTGGCACCAAAAGGGTGGGCAAGTGGTTGGTTATGATGCGAATAACTTGTGATTCCGTTGGGGCTTGAATAAGTATACGGTTGTACTTGATTGTATTCAATTTGAAAGTCTAGATTTTTGGCTCCCAAGAAGTTATATTGCTTAAAGCCTGCCTGAAAGCCATATTTGTTGGCCCACCAACCATTACCAGAAGAGAGTTCGCTAAAACGGAATTCATTGAGGACAACTTGACCGTAAAAGGTGGCATTTTTCCAAAGAATGAGTTTTGAATTCATTCCAATCAGTACTTTATCGGGCGATCCGTTGGAATATTCCACAGGGCGGAAGAGGTTAAATGGCATGGCGTAAGAGAAATCGAATCCACGGTAGCCTGTTTCGTTTTGGTCGGCCCAGGTAATGTTTTCAAAGAATCCGAAAGTAAAGCGTTTGCCCATGTTCCAGTCGAGATAGTGAAAAACGCCCCACTTTTTAGGAAAGGGCAAATCACGACCGAGCGAATCCACCACCACATTATTCATTTGCGACCATATTATTTGGTATTTTACGTTCCAAAATGTGGCCGTGAATTTAAAGAATGGATAAGAAAAAGCGTTGTCTGAAAGGATTAGTGAGCGGTAGCCATCACCTATGAAATTTTTACCGTAACCGAGTTGTGCGGTAAAATATTGATTCAAATCTACCGACAAGTAACCTGTAGATTGTGAAAAATCGTGCTCTCTAAGGTTGCTGTTTTTTGTTCGTCCTTGTCCTGGAATGACATCGGTTTTTTGAATAGACTCTTGAATGTAGAGCGGAAATGATGCTTGGTTTTCAAGTAAATCTGCGTAGAAACCAACGTTTTTGCCTATTTGACCCCTTATCATTAAACCACGGGTGTTGGTTAAGCTGTTTCGCCCCTCAATTTTATCTTTCCCATATTCGAGGTCAAATAAAAGATCTATGGAGACTGAGATGTTTTGTTTGGGGTCGTTCCACATTAATAGGTGTTCGTTGAAGATGCGTTGCCAGAGATTAAGTTTACCTTGCGGAATACGAATGTTGGCGTATACTGCCGAGTCGGTGTTAAAAAGTGCTTTTACCTCATTAAGTTTATAGCTCGAAATACTGGTATGAAAAGGTTTATTGGAGTTGTAGAGATTTCTGGTGAAGGGATTAAACTGTTTATTTTCGAAGTATGAATACTCTTGAGCATTTGCAAATTGAAGCAAGTTAATTTGTGCAAAGAGCAAAAAAAAGAGTATTTTAGTTGAGTTCATTGCCTTAAGGGATGTAAAAATTGAGAGATTGAAAGTACAAAAAAATATTAAAAACTCCACTATTTATTGCAAATTGATGCTATTTTTGAACAGAATAAAAAAAATGATGTGAAAACAGATCTTTCTAAGTTCGATAACAGTTGGTACCGTGTAGGGGCAGGTACTTTTAGGCGCGTGGCGTGGTATTTCACGAATGCTCTTTTATTTAAAAATCCGTTAAATCCTATTTCTTGTAGTAAAGTCTTGTTGTTGCGGATGTTTGGTGCTAAAGTTGGTAAGAATGTTGTTATTAAACCCTCGGTTAATATTAAATATCCTTGGAAGCTGTCGATAGGTTATAATAGTTGGATTGGGGAAGAGGTTTGGATCGATAATTTGGACGAGGTTACTATTGGAGATAACTGCTGTCTATCTCAAGGTGCCTTGTTGCTGTGCGGAAGTCACGAACATAAATCTGTTGCTTTTGATCTTAAGATAAAACCAATTATTTTGGAAGAAGGTGTTTGGATTGGAGCTAGATCTATTGTTTTACAAGGTGTTACATGTAAATCACATTCTATTCTTTCGGCCAATAGTGTTGCTAGTACAAATTTAGATGTTTACTCAATATATCGTGGAAATCCGGCTCACAATGTTAGTCACCGCGTCATTTCATATTAAACCATAATGAAAATATCCATTATAACAGCCTGTTATAACTCATCGCATACTCTTGAAAAAACCATTCAATCAGTACTCTCTCAAACCCATACCGATATTGAATTTATTGTGATTGATGGAGGGAGTAAAGATGGCACCCTTGACATAATAAAACAGTACTCAGATGAAGTGTCTGTGTGGATTAGCGAACCAGACAGAGGTATTTATGATGCCTTAAATAAGGGAGTTGCATTGGCTACAGGTGATTTAATAGGATTTTTGCATGCCGATGATGTTTATGCAAGTCCTAATATTCTTGAACACATTGCCAATTTAGCAACGCACAATAACGTGGTATATGGTGATTTGCAGTATGTATCTGAAAATGGAACGGTTATACGCAATTGGGTTAGTGGTATTTTTGAATTCAAAAAACTTAAACGCGGTTGGATGCCTCCTCATCCTACACTTTACGTGAAACGCGAGTTGTATTCAGAAGTTGGTGTTTTTAACTTGGATTATAAAATTGCGGGCGACTACGATTTCATGCTTCGTTTGCTCTCTATGCCCAATTTAAAGGTTGGATATTTGCCCGAATTGGTTGTTTTAATGAGGGTAGGGGGAGCGAGTAATAAGAGCATAAAGAACATTATTCAGAAATCTAAAGAAGACTATAAAGCTTTGAAATATAATAAGATAGGTGGTTTTTGGACTCTATTTCTTAAAAATTTTGGTAAACTCCATCAGTTCATTAAAAAATAGATGCAACACGTTAACATTCCCATTTTTTTACCCGAGTTGGCTTGCAGGCATAAGTGTATTTTTTGCAATCAGAATTCTATTAGTGGTACAGCAGAAATACCTCAGCCAAATGAGGTTGAAGCTATTGTAAATGAGCATCTTGCAAGCATAAAAAGAGAGGCTTTAGTGGAAATTGCTTTTTTTGGCGGTAGTTTTACTGGTATCGATAACGAATTGCAAAAGAGGTATTTAGAGCAGGCGTTTACATTTGTAAAGAGTGGTAAAGTGAGCGGGATAAGGCTCTCAACTCGGCCTGATTATATAACCGATGAAATACTTATTCAACTCAAAAAGTATGGAGTTACGGCCATTGAACTCGGTGCTCAGTCGTTCGACGATGTGGTTTTGAAAAGATCGGCTCGTGGTCATACAGCTGCACAAATTGTAAGTGCCAGTACCTTAATTAAGAAATACAATTTTGAACTTGGGCTACAAATGATGATTGGGTTGCCTTTTGATTCATTAGAGCGCGCCTTAGAAAGTGCCAAAAAGATTGTAATGGCTGGAGCTAATACCACGCGCATCTATCCAGCACTAGTAATTGCCAATACTCCGCTTGAAAAACTTTATAAATCGGGACATTACAAGCCTCTGTCGCTCGATGAGGCCGTTGAATGGACGGCACAAATAATACCCATTTTTGAAGCTGGAAATGTCAATATCCTTCGCGTTGGTTTGCACCCTTCTGATGAGTTTGAAGCTGGCAAAGCTCTGTTGGCAGGACCATATCATGCCTCATTTAAAGAGTTGGTAATGAGTAAGATGTGGCGAAATAGGTTTGAGAGTGAATTACTCAAAGAGAAAGGAAAGCTTACTATTTCGGTAGCACCCGAGCAAATAAATTGGGCTATTGGTTTTGGGAGTAGCAATAAGTTATGGTTGAAAGAACAATATGGCTGGATTAAAATTATAGCATCTAACGAATTAATAAACAATGAGTTTACCTTTTGCTATAGTTGATTATCGTTTGCCCAAAGAAGCCATTTTGCATTTACAACGTTATGCTGATGTTTTTTTGTTCAATGCCTCTGATATAACTTTTGATGCCGTAAGTGGTCATCCCGATATTTTTATGTGTCAAGTTGATAATCAGCTTGTTGTAGCACCCAATACACCACAACGTTGCATTGATTTTTTAATTGAAAAGCGGGTTAACTTCAGTTTTGGTAAGCGCGAAGTCGGTTTTGATGTAAATTCATCGACGTTATATAATTGTCTTGTAACGAGCAAACTCCTGTTGCATAAACGAGGTTTTACCGATGATGTGATACTTCAACTCGGCACTACAAAACGGTTTATCAATTTGTCTCAACCATTTGCCCGTTGTTCTCTCTTTGAGTTT
>JAYVSA010000056.1:0-7757 GCA_043775765.1 Breznakibacter sp.
GGTGAAAGAATATCGGTAAGCGGAATATTAATGGCATTTGGCAATGAAAACTTGTCGAAATCGTCTTTCGAACGAACATCAATGAGTTGCAATGTTGGGTCTTTTTTCACCAACATATCGGCCACGTCATCGGTAGAGATGAATTGAGTCCCATCTTTCAACTCTACCAAAAGCTCTTTGGCGGTGAGTTTATATTGTTTGGTGGTGTTTTCGGGCACTGCGGCAATGATTAGTCCGAGCGGAATAAGAACGAGCGCTAATTTATATAGTGGTCTCATAATGCTTTAATTTATAGATGATTAATACTCGTCTCTCGGGAAATTCTTCTCACTCCATTCGGCCACCCAAAACATGGCCAACGCAACTATAATTAGTAGAAGTGCAAAAACACCGCGCGACATCCCTAATACATCGTTAATGGTTACAGGCCCCATTGGCTCGGCTTTATAGAGTTTTTCCCACAACGGATATCCCTCGGTAAAAATAAGTACGCCAATAACCAAGCCGCCAACAAATGCCAGTGCATCGAGCTTACCAATAGAGACGCCGCAGAAGGCTGTGCCAGGGCAAAATCCGCCCAAGATAAAGCCACCGCCCATTATCATACCGCCCACTATGGACGACCATAAAAAGGTTGGATGTACGTAAACCAGACTTAAATCGACCCAGCCAAAGAGACTAAAAAATAGAAGTCCTAAGAGGGCTGTGATGGCTGCCGTGAAGAATACTTTTAGCACCGTGGTATCGTAACCGTAAAACATGCCAGCGAGCTTACGGCTGGTAGAAAATCCACTCTGTTCGAGCAAAAAGCCAAAGCCTATACCGAGTATAAATGCCAGAAAGAGATTGGTTCCTTCTGAAATGATTTCGTTTGTAACTAATGGTCCCATAATATTTTATACTTAATAAGTTAAATCCAAAGTTTGCGTGCAAAATAGGCCAAGGCAAAGGCGGTTCCAAAGATGGCTATCATGGTTATAAATCCTCCCAAAGAGAGAACTGCCATTCCCGATAAAGCGGCACCACTGGTACATCCGCGCGCTACCTGAGAACCAAAACCAAAGAGAATACCACCTAAAACGGCAAATAAGAGTCGTGTTTTAGACGTTATTTTAGGCGAATGTTCCACCTTAAATTTTAACCTTCCTGCCAATGCACCCGAAATGAAGCCACCAACCAAAACGCCCATCAGCTCTAGCACCAACCAATTTTTGAAAGGGCCACCACCGTGCGCTTGGTTATACTCTTGATAAAAAGTACAGCTCTGGGTATAACTTGGAGCTACAGTTTCAACAGTAGAAGCCACCACACTTTTTATGGCGCCACTGGCACCTAACCCACGCCCAGAGATAACGAATGTTGCCAGCAAAACCAAGCCCAGCAAAACTCCTCCAAGGTAGGGATTCATGTATTTATTTCCTTTAGATAGCATAATCGGTTCTTTTATAATTAGTTACTATTTTATGTCATTAATAAAGCCAACGACTCAATTGACCAGCATAAGTCATTATAAATCTCAGCATCAACCCGCCAAACAGAACCATAACGGGCGCAATTTGGTAAGGAACATGAAACTTGCGAATTTCCATAATTTCAAGCAATGCTGGAATTAGAAGTCCTATCATCACCACAAAAACCCAGAACAAAGCGGTGTAATCTCCTCCTAAAAAAAGGTTGCTGGCCTGAATTTGCACCTCAGTACTTGCTTGTAATCCCATTAAATAGTGAACAATTAAAAAAAGTTCTATGGCAATTAAAAGCAAGTCTATTTTAGCAAAAAAGAGACGTTCAATATGATTTTTTGAGAGGAGCACAATAGTTGCCGCTCCACCTGAGAGGCCAGATGCCAAGAAGAGAGGCCCCAATATAGAGGTGTTCCAAAGCGGGCGGGCATTAAAAGCCGAGAACAAAATACCCGTGTACATTCCTAAAATTAGCGATGAAATGGCCAAAGCCCAGGCCAACCAAAGTTTGTAGCTTGCAAGCCACTCTACGGCATGGTCGATAATTTTATACTGCCAATCCCATTTCGGGAAGATCGATTTTATGTGAATGGCCGTCCAAACCATAGAAAGAGGAGTAATGGCCATAAGTACCCAAGCACCCCAACTCATTGGCGAAGTAAAGCGAATGGTGGTGTATAGTTGCCAAAAATAGAGCTTATGTTTTAGGTCGATGAAAAGAAATAACAAACCTACTATAAGGAAAATTGGCGCCAATGCTGGGGCAATTCTTACCGCCGTTGGGTATTCATCTTCCTTTTTATTGATGACAAAAAGTGCCGCAAAAAACAACAAGCCCGCTACTAAACCACCTAAGAAGAGATAGCTTGGTATTTGCCACTCCCATATCTCTAAATGTGGGTCGATGAGATGGTTGTTGCGCCCACTTACAAATAGTTCTTCTCTCATAATAATATGATATTTTGTGGCGATTTTAGATTAGAAAATAGAGTTGCGGACGAGTGCCAGCCTCGGGAATAAGTGTTTTATGTTTGCGCTTTTTCAAGATAAGGCTCACCTCTGAACGCTCATCGTCTAAATCGCCGAAGTACATACATTTGGTTGGGCAAACCGCCACACAGGCTGGCTTCTGACCCTTCTCAACCCGATGCAAACAGAAGGTGCATTTATCTACATAGCCATCGGGGTGTGCGTAACGGGCGTCGTACGGACAGCTGGCGATACAAGCACCGCAGCCAATACACTTATCGTGGGTAACCAAAACCACTCCCCCATCGGCATAGTGACTTGCACCAGTTGGACAGCATCGAACGCATGGCGCATTATCGCAATGGTTGCATCGTTCCGAACGATTCTCAAGTTCAAGTTGCGGATATGTACCATCGGTAATCTCCACCACCCAGTCGCGACAATAACCAATTGGCACATTATTCTCGGTTTGACACGCCACCACGCAGTCGGAACAACCAACGCATTTCTTCGTGTCTACTGCCATTGCATATCTCATCTTATCCCTTTTTTAGCAACCAACTCTATCTACAAATACTTAAACTTTAAACGTCACAAAGTTACTTCGCATGCCCGTACCACCCATTATTGGGTCTACACGAACCTGCGTAATAAGCTGACTGTCTGACGCACCATTACCAAAAGCTCTTGACAACTTTTTGCTTGCCTGCCCAAATCCGTGTACCATATAAACCGAATCCCAACGAATGCGCTCTGTTACTCTAACCTTTACCGCAAAGTCGGAAACTACACCATCTTGATTTTCGAGATGAATCTTTTGTCCATTCTTTAAACCCCACTCTTTAGCCACTTTCGGATTTACCCACACCGCATTCTCCTCCATCAAATCGGTCAAATTCGGGTTGTTGGAAGTTCTTGTAAAAGTGTGCATGGGAGCACGACCGTAAATAAGGCGATAAAAACCAGTAGGCGGTTCTGGATTTGGAGTATATAGTGGCATTGCGTCGAAACCCAACGAAGCCAAAGTGTCGGAATAGAGTTCAATTTTGCCCGATGGTGTTGAAAACTCCTGCGGTTCGCCATCTTTAAAATACAAATCGTCCTCTTCACGTTTATAGCGCTTCACGCCAATACGTTTCATCTCTTCGAGAGAGAGATTAATCTGTTTCAACTGCCAATTGAGCTCCTCCTCTTGTGTTGCAAAAGGAAAATAGGCAGAAAGTCCCAATTTATCGGCCAAATGTTTTGCCATCCACCACGACGATTTCGTGTCGTAAAGTGGTTCAGTAGCAGGCATTCGCATAGCTATTACCCCTTCGCGATGTTGCGTAGTTCGGAAAGAGTCGTAACGTTCCAAATAGGTGCATTCGGGTAAAACCACATCGGCATAACCCGTTATGTCCATCGGCATGGTATCAACCACCACCAAGAGTTCTAAGTTATTAATAGCTTTAAGCGTCGTTTCACGGTTAGGAAGCGTTTCAACCAAATTGGTGCCATTAATGAACCAACCTTTTATTTGAAGTTCGCGTTTGTTTTCGGGAATGGATGCCTCTACCAACGTGTTTGCCAAACCAACTTCGGCAAGCGGATATTTTCCATCGTTGGCCGCCTCAAATGTTTTGACAGGTTTTGGAAATGGTGGGAGTTTTACTTTGGGCAAATGTGGCGTAGTTGGCATGTAAAAACCACCGCGTCGCCCCCAAGTACCTAAAATGGCATTCAAAATGGCTACAGCTCTTAATCGCTGAGTATCATCACCGTACCACGTTACATGTCGCCCTGGGTGAATTAATGAAGCAGGTGCTGCATGACCTAATTCACGAGCGGTAGCCCTTATTTGATCGGGATGAATGGTGGTAATGCCGTAAGCCCACTCGGGAGTAAAACTCTTAACATGCTCTTTTAGTTTGTCGAAGCCCACGGTGTAGAGCTCCACGTATTTTTTATCGTATAACTCTTCTGTGATAATAACATTTATCCACGCCAATAAAAGAGCCGTATCGGTACCTGGTTTTATTGGAAGCCAATATTTTGATTTGCTTGCGGCGGAAGAAAAACGAGGATCAACAGTAATGATGCACGCCCCTTTATCAATTGCATCCGACATCTCCTGAACGTGCCCATTATGCATATTTTCGCCAATATGTGAGCCAATAAGTGCCATGCAACGTGTGTCGCGCATGTCGGTATTCTCAGGCGAGTTGAGCTCTACGCCAAACGTAGCAATAAATGCCGCTTCGCGTGGTCCTTTGCACTGAGCATACGACGGTTGAGCCATGTTGCCTGTTCCAAACGCTTTTAAAAGTGTAGTAAAGTAAGATCCACCAGAACCGTGCGAAAAAAGAGCCAACGACTCAGCTCCATATTTTGATTTGATATCTTTCATTTTATCGGCAATGAAGTTTAAAGCCTCATCCCACTCTACCTCTTTGTAGGTTTGACTGCCTGGTTTTCCAACGCGCAACAATGGTTTTTTCAAGCGGTCGGTATCATTATACATCCCCACTCCACCTGTTCCTCGCGGACAAAATCGTCCGTTACAGTTTGGATCGTCGTCGTTACCTATAATTTTTTGGATTTTTCCCTCTTCATTTTTGTACACCCAACCGGCACATTTCCAGAAACATACTTCGCAATAAGTCGGTGTGCGAATAGCGCTATTCGAATCTTCGCTATTTGCCAAATTGCTCTTAGCGAGTGCTTTTAATAGCGTATTGCTAAATATTAAACCAGCGCCACTCAGAGCACTAATTTTAATAAAATCTCTACGATTGGTTGCCATCTTGTATCTGGAATTACATATCAATATACGAAATTAATAAAATATTTAGATGTAGCTATATGTTATAATATATTAAAAAGAAAATAACATCGCAAGCATTTGAATATCAATTGTTTGATAAATGTAATTTATATTCTGTTTAAATTTGGCTTCACATAAATCGTCAATAGTAAAACCTTATTGGGACAAGACAAAGACAATTAAGTAACATGGCTGCATTAAAAAAACTGAGTTTTCAAATGCATTTGTCGTACACTCTTGGCTTCAAATTGTTCTGAAATAACATATTATAAAAAAGATACTTATAAATTTAGTTATTTTTGCATTCTTAAAAGAATCGTTTCAAATATTAATAATGGAAATTGGGTACAATATTGCTAAAGCGGCAGCAATTATCAGAGAAGGTGGATTGGTGGCGTTTCCTACCGAAACCGTTTACGGCTTAGGTGGCAATGGATTAGATGTGAAATCGATAGCTAAAATATTTGCCGCCAAGCAACGCCCAAGTTTCGACCCACTAATTTTACACATCAGCAGTCTCGATCAACTACCTCGCGTGCTCCAACAGCCCATTGACCCACGCTTTTATCAACTTGCCGAAGTTTTTTGGCCTGGCCCATTAACTATTGTGGCCCAAAAAAGTGACAATGTACCTTACTTGGCAACCAGTAATCTCGAAACCGTAGCCGTGCGCATGCCAGAACATCCTGTTGCGCTCCAACTTATTCGCGAAGCCAACACACCAATAGCTGCCCCAAGTGCCAATCTTTTCGGTCGCCTTAGCCCTACAACAGCACAACACGTAGCTCAGCAACTCACCACCATCGACTATATTATCGATGGCGGCAATACCCGTTTTGGCGTAGAAAGTACAATTGTTCAACTCCTACCCAACAATCAAATCGAAATTCTGCGCCCTGGTGCTATTACCTTGCTTATGGTGCAAACAGCTATGCCCCAATGTGTTGTATCTATCAAAAAACACCACGAACTGCCCAATGCACCTGGCATGCTCGACAGCCATTATGCGCCACAAAAACCGCTTCATCTGTTCAACCGAGTGCCTACCAATAGCAATCATGCCATTGCTCTGCTTTTGCCCAACGCCAGCAAACCTGTAATTAGTTCAGGAAGAGTTATTTATCTGTCTAAAAATGGCGACGAAATTGAAATGGCCTCCAACCTCTTTGCCGCCCTTCACACGCTCGAAGACGATCCAACAGTAGAAGCCATTCACGCACAAATACTACCCGAAGAGGGCATTGCCATAGCTATTATGGATCGCCTCAGAAAAGCAAGTTTCAAGTACAAAAAATAGTTTGATTGTAATTTGGTAATGCTACCGGAGCTCGACAAATGCTAATTTTCAAATCTGCCAGTAGCTTATAGGTAACCTTATTAGGAATACTTTGTTACACTCCAAAAGAAAAAACCCCGCCAGCATTGCGGTGCCAGAGGGGATTTTCAAAGGATATATAGTGAAGTATTAAAAGCGATATGAAAGGATCAACCGCATTTTGAAGATCCGCAGCTTTTGCAGGTAAGGCAGCCTTCTTGGTAAACAAGCGAGTGCGAACCGCAGTTGGTGCAGGTGCCTTTTTTGGCTAATGTGCCATCGGGAATATATTTTTTAAGGGCTCGCTCAACTCCTGTAATCCAGTTATTGATAGAGTCGTTGTCGAAATGTAAGCCTTCTACCAAATTAATAACATCGTCGATAGGCATACCGTGACGAAGAACTCCCGAGATGAGTTTTGCGTAGTTCCAATACTCTTTATTGAACATATACGAAAGCCCTTCGATGCTCGTTTTATGCCCCATTTTGTTGGCATACTGAAAATCGTAACGCGAAGTACCATCAGTATTTTTCTCCTTGCGAATGATGCCTTTGTGTACCAATTTTGGCAAATAAAGACCATCTTCGTCCGAAAGTCCTGTAAATATTTCGTACGGACGCCCGTTGACAAGACCAACAAATGCAATCCATTTTTCTTTGTTGTTTTGGAAACGCACTACATCGGCTTCCAATTCATACGGACGCTTAGCAATTTTTTCAACTTTTTCTTCCTCTTTCTCCTCTTTTGCAGAGATGAGTACGCCATCGCGACTTCCTTCGCGATACACGGTCATGCCTTTACAGCCCGACTTCCAAGCCTCTACGTATAAGTCGCCAACAAGCTCTTCCGTTGCTGTTTCGGGTAAGTTAATGGTTACGCTAATGGAGTGATCGACCCACTTTTGCATAGCACCTTGCATTTTCACTTTGCTTACCCAGTCAATATCGGCTGATGTTGATTTATAGTAAGGTGATGATTTTACAATCTCGTCGAGGTCTGAATTTGAATAAGTAACATCAGTATCGTACCCTTTAATGTCCATCCACGTTTTAAATTTGTGGTGCATAACATTGTACTCTTGCCAAGAATCACCTTGTGGATCTACAAAATCGACTTTAGCATTGGCATCGTTCGGATTAACTTTTCTACGACGAAGGTAATATGGTTGAAATACTGGTTCAATACCAGAAGTTGTTTGAGTTA
>JAYVSA010000057.1:0-10924 GCA_043775765.1 Breznakibacter sp.
AGCTACACACCTAGTTTAAAAACACAGTACAAGGAGCAAATTGCTCCTGCTCTTCACAAGGAATTTGGTTATAAAACCATTATGCAAGTTCCTAAATTAGAGAAAATCGTTCTCAATCAAGGTCTTGGTGCTGCTGTGGCCGACAAAAAAATGATTGATATCGCAATTAATGAGTTGACTACTATCACAGGACAAAAGGCGATAGCTTGTTACTCAAGAAAAGATATTTCTAACTTCAAACTTAGAAAGAAAATGCCAATTGGCGTTCGTGTTACTCTTCGTTCAGATAACATGTATGAATTTCTTGAAAGACTAGTTCGTGTCGCTCTTCCTCGTATCCGTGATTTCAAAGGAATTAATAGCAAATTAGATGGCCGCGGTAACTATACTTTGGGCATCCAAGAGCAAATTATTTTCCCAGAAATAAATATTGACAATATTAGTAAAATTCTGGGAATGAATATTACCTTTGTCACCACTGGAAAAACAGATGAAGAGGCGTTCGCTTTGTTGAAATCCTTCGGTTTACCATTTAAAAAATAATACAAAAATAAGATGGCAAAAGAATCAATGAAGGCTCGCGAAGTGAAAAGAGCCGCTTTAGTTGCTAAGTATGCTACAAAAAGAGCCCAACTGAAAGCCGATGGCGACTATGTTGGTCTACAAAAATTACCATTAAACTCAGCTCCAGCAAGAATGCACAATCGTTGCAAACTTACTGGTCGTCCAAAAGGATATATGAGACAATTTGGAATTAGTAGGATTACATTCAGAGAATTAGCCTCTTTTGGTTTGATTCCTGGTGTGAAAAAAGCAAGCTGGTAGATTAATTTTAGTTCAATTAAGTTAAATATTGTCACGATGTTCGTGATCAATTTAATTCATTACAATGACAGATCCAATAGCAGATTATTTAACAAGAATTAGGAATGCCATCATGGCTGGCCACAAAGTGGTTGAGATTCCTGCATCGAACCTTAAAAAGGCAATTACCAAAATTTTGTATGAGAAAGGATATATCCTGAACTACAAATTTATTGAAGCCGACACACAAGGTTCGATTAAGATTGCTTTAAAGTACGATACTGAATCGAAAGTGGCGGCTATTAAAGCTCTTAAAAGAGTATCTACCCCAGGTTTACGTAAGTATGCTGGATTCCGTGAGATCCCTCGTGTTCTTAACGGATTAGGTATCGCCGTATTGTCTACATCTAAAGGTGTTATGACCGATAAAGAGGCGCGTACTCTAAAAGTTGGTGGAGAAGTTTTATGTTACATTTATTAAGAAGGAGGAAAAATGTCTAGGATAGGAAAATTACCAATCAGTATCCCTTCTGGTGTAACTGTAACTTATAGTAACAATTTGGTTACTGTGAAAGGTTCTAAAGGTACCCTTCAGCAACAAATTAATCCTGAAATCACTGTTGAAATAAATGGTAGTGAAATCGTTGTTTCTCGTCCATCTGATGAGAAAGAGCACCGTGCAAAACACGGACTTTACCGTTCATTAATCAATAATATGGTTGTAGGTGTTTCTCAAGGATTCATAGAGCGACTTGAATTAGTTGGTGTTGGTTATCGTGCTAATGCAACAGATCAGGTGTTAGAGTTAGCATTAGGCTTCTCTCACCCGATTCACTTTCAGTTGCCAAAAGAAATATCTGTTCAAGCTGTAACCGATAGAAAAAGTAATCCAATTATTACACTAGAGTGTGCCGATAAGCAGCTTCTCGGAATGGTTTGTGCAAAAATTCGTTCATTAAGAAAACCTGAACCTTATAAAGGAAAAGGTGTTCGTTTTGTTGGCGAAGTTGTCAGACGTAAAGCTGGTAAATCGGCTAAAGTTTAATTAGATTAAATTTATTGTATTATGGCTTTATCAAAAATAGATAGAAGACAAAAAATTAAACAAGGTATCCGCAAAAATATGGCGGGTACTGCTGTTAAGCCGAGGATGAGTGTTTTTAGAAGTAACAAAGCAATTTCAGTTCAATTAGTAGACGACCTTACAGGTAAGACATTGGTTGCTGCTTCTTCTTTATGTAAGGAGATTGCTGCTGTTGCAGGAACTAAAACAGAGAAGGCTGCGATGGCTGGAAAATTAATTGCTGAGAAAGCTTTAAAAGCTGGTATTGATGCAGTTGTTTTCGACCGTAACGGCTACTTGTATCATGGACGTGTTAAACAATTAGCTGAATCTGCTAGAGAGGCAGGTCTTAAATTCTAACAACTATGGCTGGAAGTGTAAAAAAAGTAAAAAGTAATAACGATCTTGAACTTAAAGACCGATTGGTAGCAATCAATCGCGTAACTAAAGTAACAAAGGGTGGACGTACTTTTAGTTTCTCTGCTATTGTTGTAGTTGGAGACGAGAAAGGCATCGTTGGTTGGGGCTTAGGCAAAGCTAACGAAGTTACTACTGCTATCTCAAAAGGAGTTGAAGCAGCAAAGAAAAATCTTGTAAAGATACCTGTATTAAAGGGAACTATACCTCACGAGCAAATTGCTAAGTTTGGTGGATCTCAGGTTTTCATGAAACCTGCTTCTCATGGTACTGGTGTTAAAGCTGGTGGTGCGATGCGTGCCGTACTAGAAAGCGTTGGTGTAACCGATGTTTTGGCTAAGTCAAAAGGTTCATCAAATCCTCATAACTTGGTTAAAGCTACTATTGTGGCTCTTACTGAATTAAGAGATGCGAATCAGGTTGCGGCTAACAGAGGTGTATCACTAGATACTGTTTTTAACGGATAAGTATAAAATTATCATGGGAAAAATTAAGATTACACAAATTAGAAGCAAAATAGGATCAACCTCTAGACAGAAATTAACTCTGGAGGCTCTTGGTCTTAAAAAGGTTAATGCGGTTAAGGAGCACGAAAGCAATGACGTTATCCTTGGAATGGTTGAGAAGGTAAAGCACCTTGTTGCCGTTGAGCAATTATAATTTAAACTTATAGAATATTTTTTATGAATTTAAGTAATTTACAACCTGCCGCAGGTTCAACCCATTCTGAAAAGAGAATCGGTCGAGGTCAAGGCTCTGGTCACGGTGGTACTTCCACTCGTGGTCATAAGGGCGCGAAATCTCGTTCTGGTTACTCTAAGAAAGTTGGATTTGAAGGCGGTCAGATGCCTATTCAGAGAAGATTACCAAAATTTGGTTTCAAAAACGTAAATCGCAAAGAATACAAATCTATTAATATTAGCGTCTTGCAAGCAATTGCTGATTCAGGCGTAACAACTATTGATATGGATGTGTTAATTGCTGCCGGTATGGTTAGCAAAAACGATTTAGTTAAAATCTTAGGCGACGGTACTCTTACCGCTAAGCTAGAGGTGAAAGCACATGGCTTCTCAAAAACTGCTTTAGTTGCGATTGAAGCAGCTAAAGGTACAGCAATAAAACTTTAATAGATGAAGCTAATAACCACTATTCGCAATATCTGGAAGATCGATGAGTTAAGAGTTCGTATTCTTACGACTCTTGCTTTGCTTCTAGTTTATAGACTTGGGTCTTATGTTGTAATACCGGGTATCGATCCTGAGCAATTGGGAGGAATACAAAAGCAAACAAGCACAGGTGTAATGGGACTACTTGATATGTTTTCAGGTGGTGCATTCTCACATGCTTCTATATTTGCCTTAGGTATTATGCCTTATATCTCAGCCTCTATTGTTGTCCAATTGTTGGGTATAGCAGTTCCTTATTTTCAAAGGCTTCAACGAGAAGGAGAAAGTGGTATTCGTAAAATAAATCAAATAACAAGATACCTCACCGTAGGTATTTTGGCGCTTCAAGCTCCTAGTTATTTGGCAAACTTACATGCACAATCTGCTTCCGCTTTTGTGATGCCAGGAATTGGTTTTACTATCATGGCTTCAATTATCTTAACAGCAGGAACAATGTTCGTGATGTGGCTCGGGGAGCGTATAACGGAAAAAGGGATTGGTAATGGTATCTCTATGATTATCATGGTGGGTATCATTGCGCGTTTACCGTTAGCTCTAGCTGGAGAATTTGTCTCTCGTCTTGAAGAAGGCGGTGGATTAGTTATGCTTCTTATCGAGTTAGTTGTTCTCTTCTTTGTCTTTGCTGGTTCTATTCTCCTTGTCCAAGGTACCCGTAAAGTGCCTGTACAATATGCTAAACGCATTGTGGGAAATAAGCAATATGGTGGTGTACGTCAGTACATTCCATTGAAGGTAAACGCTGCAGGTGTTATGCCTATTATCTTTGCTCAAGCAATTATGTTTATTCCAGTAACGGTAGCTGGTTATATCAATAGTGACTCAACGACTGGTTTTGTTGCTATGTTTGGTAATACCACTGGAATTGGATACAACATTACGTTCGCGCTTTTGATTATGGCATTCACGTACTTCTATACTGCTATTACTATTAATCCAAAGCAAATGGCTGAGGATATGAAACGTAATGGTGGTTTTATTCCTGGTGTTAAACCTGGAAAAGCTACAGTAAGTTATATTGATGATATCATGTCGAAGATTACTTTGCCTGGTTCAATGTTTCTTGCAATGGTTGCTATTATGCCTGCATTTGCTATGATGGCTGGTGTTGATAACATGTTCGCACACTTTTATGGTGGAACATCTCTACTAATTCTTGTTGGTGTAGTACTTGATACGTTACAGCAAATAGAGAGTCATTTGTTGATGAGACATTATGACGGTCTATTGAAGTCTGGTCGCATTAAAGGACGTACTGGCGGAGGAAGTTATTAATTAAGGGATCCACTTTATGATATTTTTAAAGACTGAGGATGAAATAGAGTTACTTAGACTTAGTAATAAGTTAGTTGCTCAAACCCTTGGCGAAGTTGCTAAGTTTGTTAAGCCTGGTGTTTCTACACTAGAGCTTGACAAAATTGCAGAACAGTTTATCAGAGATAATGGGGGAGTGCCTGCATTCTTAAATTATCATGGTTTTCCAAATACTCTATGCACGTCTGTTAACGAACAGGTTGTACACGGGATTCCTTCAAAGAAAGCACTTAACGATGGAGATATTGTTTCTGTTGATGTGGGTGTAGTGATGAATGAATTTTTTGGTGATTCGGCTTACTCTTTTGCTGTTGGAAATGTTTCTGATGAAGCAAAGAAGTTATTGGCGGTTACTAAGGCCAGTTTATACAAAGGTATAGAGGCTGCAGTTGCAGGTAGACGTTTAGGTGACATTGGATTTGCTATTCAAACGTATTGTGAGGATTTTGGATTCTCGGTTGTACGTGAGATGGTTGGTCATGGAATTGGACGTAATTTGCATGAAGCACCAGAAGTTCCGAATTACGGAAAGAGAGGTGCTGGTATTGTGTTAAAGGAAGGAATGGTCATAGCTATTGAGCCGATGATTAATTCTGGTAAGCGACAAATATTGCAAGAAAATGATGGATGGACTGTTCGAACAATCGACAAGAAGTTATCTGCCCACTTTGAACATTCAATTGTTATAAGAAAAAATGGGGCAGAGATACTTTCTAGTTTTGATTTTGTCGAAGAAGTATTATCTTTGCAGTCTTAAATTTTAAAAAAGTATGGCGAAGCAAGCCTCAATAGAACAGGACGGTACCATTATCGAAGCACTCTCAAATGCAATGTTTAGAGCAGAGTTAGAGAATGGACACGTACTAACAGCCCATATTTCGGGTAAAATGCGCATGCACTATATAAAGATACTTCCTGGAGATAGAGTGAAGATAGAGATGTCTCCATACGATCTGACTAAAGGAAGAATAACTTATAGATATAAATAAAATAATATCGTAGATATGAAAGTTAGAGCATCAATTAAAAAGAGAAGCGCTGAGTGCAAGATCGTAAAGCGCAAAGGTCGCCTATACGTGATTAACAAAAAGAATCCAAAGTATAAACAACGTCAAGGATAAAAATATTTAATTATGGCTAGAATTGCTGGGGTTGATATTCCTTCTGATAAAAGAGGAGAAATATCGTTAACCTATATTTTTGGGATTGGTCGTAGTCGCGCTAAGAAGTTATTGGCCGATGCAGGTGTAGATCCTAATATGAAAGTGAAAGATTGGAGTGACGATAACCAAAAGGCTGTTCGTGAGCTTATTTCATCTTCATTTAAAGTGGAGGGAGAGCTTCGTTCAGAGGTTCAACTTAACATTAAACGTCTTATGGACATTGGTTGTTACCGTGGAATTCGTCATCGTGTTGGTTTACCAGTAAGAGGTCAGTCTACTAAAAACAACTCTCGTACTAGAAAAGGTAAGAAAAAGACAGTTGCTAACAAAAAGAAAGCTACTAAATAGTAATTAATTATGGCAAAAAAGGCAGGAACTCAGAAGAAAAGAGTTGTTAAAGTAGAGTCTGAAGGTCAAGCGCACGTTCACTCTTCATTTAACAATGTTATCATTTCTCTGACAAATTTAAATGGTCAAGTGATATCTTGGTCAAGTGCTGGAAAGATGGGATTTAGAGGTTCGAAGAAAAACACCCCTTATGCCGCTCAAACAGCAGCTAGTGATTGTGCAAAAGTTGCGTTTGAATTAGGATTACGTAAGGTTAAAGTTTTCGTTAAAGGTCCAGGTAATGGTCGTGAATCTGCTATTCGTTCTCTTCACACCGCGGGTATTGAAGTAACAGAGATAAAAGATATCACTCCACTTCCACATAATGGATGTCGTCCTCCAAAAAGGAGAAGAGTTTAATTTTACTAGTTATTAACCATAAGTTTCGATTTTGAGTGTTGGATTATGAATGATTATAATAGACTCCTCTCTATAATCTACGCGGCATCATGTTCATAGTTTAAAATCAAAAATTTAAAATCAAAAATTTAGAAGAATGGCTAGATATATTGGTCCAAAGACTAGAATTGCCAGAAAATTCGGAGAGGCTATTTATGGCCCCGACAAAGCATTTGACAGACGCAAAAATCCTCCTGGGCAGCACGGTGCTAACCGCAGAAAGAAAGTAAGCGAATATGGTCAACAATTAAAAGAAAAGCAAAAAGCTAAATACACGTATGGTGTTTTAGAAAAGCAATTTCGTAATTTATTCCACAGGGCTCAAAAGTCTAAAGGTATTACAGGTGAGGTTCTTTTGACCCTTCTTGAGTGTCGTTTAGATAACCTAGTGTTCAGATTAGGTATTGCACCTACACGTGCAGCAGCACGCCAGTTGGTGTCTCACCGTCATATTACAGTTGATGGGTTTGTTGTAAACATTCCATCATTTACTGTTAAACCTTCACAAGTTATTGGCGTTCGCGAGAAGTCAAAATCGTTAGAAGTTATCACAAACTCACTTGGCGGTGTTGCATTAAATAGATTTTCTTGGTTAGAATGGGATAAAAACACAATGAGTGGTAAAATGTTGAATGTACCATCAAGAAGTGACATTCCAGAAAATATCAAAGAACAGTTGATCGTTGAATTGTACTCTAAATAATTTGTTCTTATGGCAATATTAGCATTCCAGAAACCTGACAAAGTTATAATGCTTGAAGCTGATTCAAAGCGTGGTCGCTTTGAATTTCGTCCACTTGAACCAGGATATGGTATCACTGTAGGAAATGCCTTAAGAAGAATTTTACTCTCTTCATTAGAGGGGTTTGCAATTACTTCTATTAAAATCGAGGGTGTAGAGCATGAGTTTTCTACGATTCCAGGTGTAATAGACGATGTAACTGAAATAATATTGAACCTAAAACAATTGCGTTTTAAACGTATTGTGGATGGTGTTGATACAGAAAAGGTTACGGTTCATATTACTGGTAAAGACGTGTTCACGGCTGGTGATATCAATGGTTTCATGAGTAACTTTGAAGTTATAAATGCAGATCATATTATCGCAAACCTGAATCCTGAGGCACACATTAATATTGTACTGACTATTAATAAAGGCAGAGGTTATGTGCCTTCTGAAGAGAATAGACTTGCAGAATCTGAAATCGGTGTAATAGCAATAGATTCTATCTATACGCCTATTCGCAACGTAAAGTATTCTGTTGAAAACTTTCGTGTTGAGCAAAAGACCGACTTCGAAAAGCTTATTCTCGAAATTGAAACAGATGGATCTATTCATCCAAAAGATGCCTTAAAAGAGGCGGCAAAGATTTTGATTTACCATTTTATGTTATTTAGTGATGAGCGTATTACGCTTGACTCTGATGAGAAATTTGGTAATGATGAGTTCGATGAAGAGGTTCTTCACATGCGTCAGTTGTTGAAATCAAAGTTAGTAGATCTTGACTTATCTGTGAGAGCTCTTAACTGTTTGAAAGCAGCTGATGTGGAAACGTTAGGCGAATTGGTTAAGTTTAACCGCAACGATTTGTTGAAGTTTCGTAATTTTGGTAAAAAATCTCTTACAGAGTTAGACGACTTATTAAGCACGTTGAACCTCAGCTTTGGGATGGATATTTCTAAGTATAAATTAGATAAGGAGTAATAAGCGATGAGACATAATAAAAAATTCAATCACTTAGGCAGAACAAGCTCTCACCGTAAGGCAATGTTGTCAAATATGGCTAGTTCGTTGTTTATTCATAAACGCATCAAGACTACACTTGCTAAGGCAAAAGCTTTGAGAATTTATGTTGAGCCACTAATTACCAAGTCAAAAAATAACTCTACTGTTGAGGAGCAAACGCATGCACAACGTGTTGTGTTTAGCTATTTGCAAGACAAAGAAGCAGTTAAAGAATTATTTGGTACAATTGCTGAAAAGGTTGCTGACCGTCCAGGTGGTTACACTCGTATCCTTAAATTGGGTAACCGAGTTGGTGATAATGCAGAAGTAGCATATATTGAGCTTGTAGATTTTAACGAAGCAATGCTTAAAACATCATCGAAAGGTGAAGTTAAAAAAGCTCGTCGTAGCCGTAAGAAAGCTGTTGTAGCAACTGAAGGTACTAGCGCAGAGTAATTTAATGGTTACTATTATGATGGATTTGAGTTTACATAGTTATTGTAGTTTAGATTTGTCATTCTAATGATATAAAAGGATATTGCTTATAGCTTTATCCTTTTTTTTTGAAAGTGATTTGTCATTTATTCATTTTATAAATTTTGATATGGAACAAATTGTAAGTGTTCATGCAAGAGAGATTTTAGATTCTCGCGGTTTTCCAACTTTAGAGGTTGAGATTACTACTGAAAGTGGTTTTATTGGTAGAGCAGCCGTACCAAGTGGTGCTTCTACTGGCGAAAATGAGGCATTAGAATTACGCGATGGTGACAAGAGTCGTTACCTTGGTAAAGGCGTTTTAAAGGCCGTTGCTAATGTAAATGACATTATTGCGCCTGTTGTTTTAGGAATGGATGTTTTTGATCAGGTTGGTGTAGACCATAAGATGATTGCTCTTGATGGAACTAAAACAAAGAGTAAATTAGGTGCTAATGCTATTTTAGGTGTTTCTTTAGCACTTGCACATGCAGCAGCTAACGTATTAGAGATGCCTTTGTATCGTTATATTGGCGGTACTAACGCTAAAACTCTTCCTGTTCCAATGATGAACATCATCAACGGTGGTTCTCACTCTGATGCTCCTATTGCATTCCAAGAGTTTATGATTCGTCCAGTTGGTGCTAAATCTTTCCGTGAAGGTTTACGTATGGGTTCAGAAGTTTTCCACAGCTTGAAAAAAGTATTCCACGATAGAGGTTTAAGTACTGCTGTTGGTGATGAAGGTGGATTTGCTCCAAAATTAAACGGTACAGAAGATGCTTTAGAGAGCATTATCTTAGCTATTAAAAATGCTGGTTATAAGCCAGGACGTGCATCTGAAGGTGGTGATGTATCTATTGCTTTAGACTGTGCTGCTTCTGAGTTCTTTAAAGATGGTATTTATAACTATGCTAAATTTGAAGGCGAAACAGGTGCAAAACGTACTATTGCTCAACAAGTTGAGTTTTTAGCTTCTTTGGCAGCTAAATATCCTATTGATTCAATTGAAGATGGTTGTTCTGAGAACGACTGGGACGGTTGGGTTCAGTTGACTGAGAAAATTGGCGATAAGTGTCAGTTAGTTGGTGATGATTTATTTGTTACTAATGTTGAGTACTTGAAAAAAGGTATTGAACTTGGTGCAGCTAACTCTATTCTTATTAAAGTTAACCAAATTGGTACTTTAACTGAGACTTTAGATGCTATTGAAATGGCTCACCGTGCGGGTTATACTTCAGTTACTTCTCACCGTTCGGGTGAAACTGAAGATGCTACAATCGCTGACATTGCTGTTGCAACAAACAGTGGTCAAATTAAGACTGGTTCATTAAGTCGTTCAGACAGGATGGCAAAATACAACCAATTATTGCGTATTGAAGAAGAATTAGGTGCAACTGCTATCTACGGATACAAAAAAAGCATCAAAAAATAGTCTTTATCTCTGGTAAAGCTGAAAGGGCAATCTCATTGAGGTTGCCCTTTTTATTTATTTGCAAAATAATTTTAACCTTTGTTGAACTTTTTTTTGCTATATTAGTTTATTATTCGTGCGATGATTGACCGTCATATATTTCGCATTTTAAGGTAGAATAATTTATAATAAGTACATATTTAAACTTTTAGGCAATGGATTACATTAAGCAAAGGTTAATTGAAGTAGGTAGACCAAAGGCTGCAATCGTAAAGGATTTAGAGAAGCGTTATGGTGATGTTGTTCTTCAACAAATAACTGTAGATCAGGTTTTAGGTGGTATGAAAGGTATGACTGGACTAATAACTGATACCTCAAATTTAGATCCAGAAGAGGGTATTCGTTTTCGTGGTTACTCCATACCTGAGCTACGTGAAAAATTGCCTAAGGCTCATGCCACAGGAGAACCTCTTCCAGAGGGACTTTTTTATCTGATGCTTATAGGTGAACTGCCTACGGAAGCCGATGTTAAGTTCCTAAGTCAGGAGTGGGCAAAACGTGCTGCCGCTATTCCCCAAC
>JAYVSA010000058.1:0-4594 GCA_043775765.1 Breznakibacter sp.
CTATTTATCAGCTGTGTGCGTGTTATCATACACCCGCCACACTGAATAACCAGCGCATAATCAGAAATTGGTCTCTTGATTTCGTTGAGGCCTGCCACCACATCGGCTTCCAGCTTTTTGCCCGTAAAATTGGTAAGCCAGCGCGGAATCTTAACCCGCCCAATATCATCGCAAGAGGTATGGTGCGAACAGCTTTCGAGCATTAGAATGCGGTCACCATCTTTTAGGTGCAAGATATGAGGCGTTCCCTTCAAATAGTTCGCAAAATCGCCTTTGTGGTGCGCCAGAAGAATACTAAAACTCGTAAGCGGAATATCGTGAGCAATAGAGGCATCGGCTTTTTGAAATACCTGACTATCAGTGATAACCAATGCTGGTTTAATTTGGGTGCGTTGCAAAAAGGCATCCACTTCGCGCTCCTTGAGCACAATACAGATGGCATCGTTATCGAGTATATCTCGTATGGCCTGAACTTGAGGCAGAATAAGCCGTCCCTCAGGAGCTTCAATATCAATGGGTGTAATAAGCAAGACCACATCACCTTGTTTTATTAAATCGCCAACCAGCGTAGGTGTTTTATAGGCCGATTCTGGAATAAAACTACTTATTGCCAATAATAGATCATCTAAATGTGCTGTTTTACTTGAATATTCTATCACAGCGAGTGCTCCTAATTTCTTGTAAACATCAGTCGTTGAAGAATTGAGCGAGTTTAAATCACTTTTAGAGTGGATGACCAAATACGGCGTGTCAAATTTCTGAAATTCATCAATTAAGTTCTGTTCGTAGCGCTCGCAATGATTATTCGTTATAAGCAATATGGCCAAATCGACAAGTTTAATGGAAGCCAAACTCTTCTCAACGCGTTTATTGCCAAGTTCACCGTCATCATCAATTCCAGCAGTATCGATGAGTGTAACAGCACCAGAACCGCTAATTTCGTAAGCTTTTTTCACTAAATCGGTTGTGGTACCAGCCACCTCTGAAACAATAGCTATCTCTTGCCCCGTAAGGGTATTGATGAACGTACTTTTGCCATTATTGCGTCTGCCATAAATGCCAATATGAGGGCGCCGATCTTTTGTCATGCCTAGGATAAAAAAATAAATAACAGATTATTAGGCCATTAAAAGCTCCATCTCATCATTAAAAGCCTGAGAAGCTTTGCTGTTGGGTTTCCAAACACCTTTGTCTATGAGTGTCTTTTTTAGGAATAAGAAACTTGAGAGCGGAAAGCCTTGATTGTGCCATTTTTGCTTGTAGTTGAGCAGTCCCACCTTTTTTATAAAGCAATCGAGTTCTTTAATAATGGCGCAATAGAAATCTAAATAACTACATTCGGTTTCGAAAATCACGTTGCCCGACTCCTCATCAAAAATATCATCAAAAACCGCTAGTCGCACATAAAGTTTGACTGCATCGGGAGTTGAGAGCGTCCATCGAACCCCAATAAGATCGCAGAACCAATCGGTAACAAACTGATTTTGCTCCTCCCATAAGTGCGAAGGCGTCAAAATCATGGCGCACATATTATCGAGCAACTCCCTCAGCGGATCTCCCTGGTTCGACACCTCAAAACCCCACTGCTCCTCATCAACCACCAAAAGAGCCTTAGCTCTTCCGTTTGCAATTAGATCATAGTTAAACGATATTCGATTCTTCATGCCACTTTTTTGAATAATGGAAGTAGTAAAGATAAATAAAGCTTTGAATAGAAACCTATTGTGCTCTTTTTTTTTTACAAATGGGTATCTGTTTTAACAATTTTAAAAGTGGCTGTTTGATTTTATAGAGCCTCCGGTAAAGAAACACGTGTATTACTGCTCATCCTAAATCCCGTGTTCTTCTATGCCAATTGATGCACGAATGGATTTACTCTTAATAGTTCTTTTAACAAGTTCATCATTAACAACAAGCTGATCTTGTGATTGTGTCTTATGATAAAGATGAAATATAATGGCACTGAATTTTACATTCTTACGTTTTACACCATTATGCATTAATCGGGCTGCTAAATCGGAATCTTCCCGACCCCAACCAACATACTTCTCATCAAAACCATTTACGGCAATCAGGTCGTTATACCAAAATGCCATATTACAACTTTTAATACTGCTCATTGCATTTTGTGAACCTTTAATAAATTTATGAAGTAGCGGAATTCTTATACCATTCAAACTATTCTTCTGAAACCATAAGCGCCAACCAATATTTTTGACTTCTCCCTTGAATAATTTATTACTTAAATCTGGCAAAAGAATTACTCTACTGCCATTTGTGAAATAACCTACATTGGCAACTCTCAAATGATCTTGGATAAAATGGCGATGAAGTATTATGTCTCCATCAATAAAAATTAAATACTCGCTGTTACTTGCAATTATTGCATTATTTCTACTTCTAGCTGCTCTAAAACCAATATCCTCCTGCCAACAATGTTTTATGGGGTAATTAAACTCCTTTGATATAGATTCGATAAGTTTTGCCGTTTCATTGGTCGATCCATCATCAGCAACAATGATTTCGTCTGGTAATTGTGTTTGTTTAAATACAGAACGCAACGACAAATTAAGTGCCTCTGGCCAGTTATAGGTTGTAATGACTAATGCACAGGATGGAATACCTTTTTTCATTTGCTTTATTTTTTATCTAAAATTTAGAAACAAAACTTATCTCTCGGCAAAATTTTTAAACATAATAAACCCCATTATTAAAGAATGATATTCAACAAATTAGGATTTACATTCATTAATGGTAAAGGCCTAAATATAAGCTTCAACAAGCCTTAAAATCTCAATCTTTGGTTTGCTGTTACAGTATACGTTTTTCTCTAAAAAGTCTTTTAAAATACAATTTGTAACATTTTTGAAGCAACCAATTTATTCGACGAATTAAATTACTGGGTTTGCTTGATATTGTAGAATTCATACATCCATTATGTGAGCCTTGTTCAACTAATGGTGGATGTGCCCAATACATCTTAATTACACCCCTCTCTATTAAGGTATTATGCCACCAATCTATTACTGTGTGGCATTTATTGTGTTCTAAATCTTTTAGTATATTGGTGGCACCTTCTAAATCTATTAAGTAAGCTCCTGCCATTCTTCCGGCTTTTGCTCGATATAAAAATTTGCCTCTTTTTGTTGCCCAATAAGACGGGAATTTTAATGTGCTATTTTCCAACGATATAATGTTGCCTTTTGGAAGACTTTCAATTTCTTTAGAAGCCCTTTTTATTTTTTCTGTGAAGTTTCCTAAAAAAAATGGATCATTCTCAAAAACCACAGCATATTTAATGTTTCTTGACACGATTCGCTCATAAGCATATATGTGGTTTAGTGTACAAGAAAGAACTCCTTTAGATAATATTTTCTCAATATCTTTTACAAAGTATTTTTCAATTATCTCCTTATTAAAAAAAGTTGGATCTCCATCAGTAACAAACTCAAAATGCAACTTGTTTTTCTCGAATAATTCAATTATTCTCTTTTCATGTAATTCATACCCTTTTAAAGCATGAACTACGAATGCCTCTTCTATTATTAATTCATCTATCATTTAGCATCTACTAATATTGTAAAACTTACACATTAAACCCTTAATACTTTATAGAACTATTTTACTACCTCATAATTCTTAAACGTAAACAAACCATTTTTAAAGAATAAATTTTCAATAAAGGTAAGAATGCGGTATTTCCATCTTTCGTGTTTGTATTTAGGTTTTCGGCCCAGTGTTTTAGTGTAGTTAAGCTTATTGCCCCAATCGAATAAGTGAATCTTTGCCTTCATTACTTGGGGATGAGATCCTTTGAATTTCGGCACACATCCTAAGGCACCAAAGTCAACCTCTGAGAGTATAATTTCCTGTTGAACAGGTTGGTTGTCATCTTTATAGCAGTTCTCGAAGGAGACCGTTTTTTTATTCATCAATAAAGGTGGACGTACCCAGCCATAATGATAAATATCTGCTTCTACTTTGGCCACGTTGAGCTTTCGAGTACCCACTTTGGTCAGATATTTCTCTTTTGTAAAGTCAGGAATTAAGCGAAACGACTGCGCATCGCGCCAAGAATGAATCTCTGGACGGTTGCGGATAATTCGCATTTCACGACGATACCAGTTGTGGTTGGCCGTAAAAGCGTGGTTATAATCGCCCCAAAAATGGATGTAACGAAACACCAATGCCTCTACTTCTTGGTTATCAATAAGTTGCTCGCATCGTTGGCGAATTACTGCATGATCTTTCTCGTGCACCACCTCATCGGCCTGCAAATAAAAGAGCCAATCGCCAGAGCAATACTCCTTCGCAATATCGGTTTGATGCGCCAGTTCGGAGCCATGCGGATAGGCTTTAAAATCCCACACCGAACGGTAAATCTTAATTTTCTCACTCCCAATGGATTCCACCATCTCCAGTGTATGATCGTCAGGATCATTGTTGCCAATAACCACAATATATTCGTCTACCAGGTCGAGAATAGAACAGATAGACTCCACCAACGGGTAGTAAAGTTTTTCGGCATTTCTAACCATTGTAAAACCACTTATCTTCATTCCACTATAAATTTAATTGTAGTATCTAAACAAAC
>JAYVSA010000059.1:0-4161 GCA_043775765.1 Breznakibacter sp.
CAATTATTTAAAGAGTACGTTTTAGCACTATAAGAATGGAATTAAAAGCTTTTTTTGATAAGCACATTGGTGGCGATAGAGTGATTTGGGCAGTTTTAATACTACTCTCTCTCATCTCTATTGTGGTGGTTTATAGCGCCACTGGTAGCTTAGCATATAAAGTTCACCACGGCAATACGCTAAAAATGTTGTTTAGTCAGATATTTTTTAGCGTACTGGGGTTATCGGTGGTTTTCATCTCCCACAAGTTCTCGTATAAATTTTATATGCGCATGGCGGGTTGGGCCTATCTGGGTGGCATTGGTTTGTTGGCTGCAACCTTAGTAATGGGTGCTTCCTTAAATGAAGGGGGCCGTTGGTTGGCTATTCCGGGCACAGGCTTAATGTTTCAACCGAGCGAGTTTGCCAAGGTTGCTTTAATGATGTTGTTGGCGCGTGAGTTGGCTATTTATCAAAATGGTGAAATGGAGGAGCGATCGGCCTTTTTACGCATGTTGGCTTACATTATGATTGCCGTGGGACTTATCTTTCGTGAGAATTTCTCCACTGCGGCCATGGTTTTTGTTGTGTCAATGGCGCTTTTATTTGTTGGACGCATAGGTCTTAAATATATTATTGCCACAATAGCTGCAGGAGTTGCGGTTATGGTGGTTCTTCTATTACTGTCGAGTTATGTACCTCAGCTTCATCGTCTTTCAACATGGAAGGCACGTCTGGAACGATTTGGCTCTAATGAAAAAGGCATCGAAGGAAATTACCAGTCCGAACAAGCAAAAATTGCCGTGGTAACAGGAGGCGTAACGGGCAAAGGGCCTGGAAATAGTACACAAAAGAACTTTTTACCTCACCCATATTCCGATTTCGTTTTTGCCATTATTGTTGAGGAGTACGGTATTTTTGGAGCAATATTTACAATAATGCTTTATCTTATTTTGGCCTTCCGAATGGGAAAAATTGTGAAAGAATGCCAAAGTGCCTTCCCAGCTCTGCTGGTTACTGGACTCACAATTTTGTTTCTGGTGCAGAGTTTTATAAATATGGGCGTTTCGGTGGGTATTTTACCCGTTACTGGACAAACCTTGCCACTGGTGAGTAAAGGGGGAACATCGATTCTCTTTACCAGTTTGGGTTTTGGTGCTATTTTGAGCGTGAGCCGTTATTTGGAAGAGCAAAAAATAAAAGGAAACTCGCGAAATACCGAATCAGAAGAAGCTATTGAATATTCAAGTGAATACAACGAACAAGCATAACATATTAAAATACAAGATATTATGAGAGTAATAATAAGTGGTGGTGGTACTGGCGGACATATTTTTCCGGCAATTTCTATTGCTAATGCTCTTAAAGCGGAGATGCCCAATGTGGAGATTCTTTTCGTGGGCGCCTTGGGCAAAATGGAGATGGAGCGCGTACCTGCGGCAGGATATAAAATTGTTGGTTTGCCAGTGGCAGGTCTTCAACGCAGTTTTGCGCCTCAAAACCTCTTATTTCCATTCAAACTTATTGCCAGCATCTGGAAAGCAAAATCGGTAATCCGTTCTTTTAGCCCCGATGTGGTGGTTGGTGTGGGCGGTTATGCCTCTGGTCCTGTGCTAAGAGTGGCAACAAATACGGGCATTCCAACTCTTATTCAAGAACAAAACTCCTACCCTGGCCTTACCAATAAAATATTGTCGAAAAAGGTAACTCGCATTTGCGTGGCCTATCCGAATATGGAGCGCTTTTTTCCTGCCTCTAAAATTTTGTTGTTAGGTAATCCTATCCGTCAAAATTTGCTCATCTTGCCAAGTCGCGAGGAGGCAGCACAATTCTTTGGCTTCGATCCGTCTAAAAAACTTATTTTCATGACGGGTGGAAGCTTGGGAGCTCGCACTTTAAACGAGGCCTTTATAGCTCACATTGATGAATTGATAAATTCGAATGTGAATATTCTTTGGCAAACAGGTAAATTCTACCACCAAAAAGTAGTGGAAGCCATGAAAGCCTACCCGTCATCACGTATTAAGGTGGTCGATTTTGTGGGACAAATGGAGATGGCTTACGCCTTGGCCGACCTCGTTGTTTCACGTGCTGGTGCTGGTGCAATAGCTGAAATTGCCTTACTCGGAAAAGCTGCAATCTTTGTTCCTAGTCCGAATGTAACCGAAGACCATCAAACGAAAAATGCAATGGCCTTGGTAAATGTTGGCTCTGCAGCTTTGGTTAAAGATATTGATGCCGTAGAACAATTGGTAGACACGGCTTTGGAGATGGTTAACGATGCTGATTTGCTAAAACAATACGAGAAAAATGTAAAACAGTTTGCCTACCCTAATGCGGCGAAGTTAATTGCCGATGAAGTAATTAAACTGGTTAAAAAGAATAAACAATGAGCAATTTTAACGCTATAAAGAGTGTCTATTTTGTGGGTGTTGGTGGCATTGGCATGAGTGCCTTGGCGCGCTATTTCCAGTTTATTGGTAAAAACGTAGCGGGTTACGATAAAACTCAGACCATTCTTACCGATGAACTAATAAAAGAGGGCATCAATATTCATTTTAATGATGAGGTTGCTGAAATTGCACCAGAATATTTGAATCCTGCCGAAACGGTGGTTGTTTACACACCTGCCATTCCAAAAGACCATACCGAACTTTGCTATTTTCAAAAGGGTGGTTTTGAAGTCCTTAAAAGGAGCCAAGTTTTAGGCATGCTTACTCGCGAACGCAGTGGCATTTGTGTGGCTGGAACTCACGGAAAGACAACCGTTTCCACGCTTACGGCTCATCTTTTAAAACAATCGGCGGTAGATTGCAGCGCCTTTTTAGGGGGTATCTCCCGCAATTACGGCACCAACTTATTGCTCTCTCCAACCTCTGATTATGTGGTTTTGGAGGCCGATGAGTTCGACCGTTCATTCTTACAACTCTCGCCTCAATTTGCAGTGATAACAGCCGTTGATGCTGACCATTTGGATATTTATGGCGACAGAGAAAGTGTTTTAGAGGCTTTTCACGATTTTGCGAACAAACTCAAACCATCGGGCACTCTTTTGGTAAAAGATAAGTTGCCCATGATTCTTGATCGTAAGCCTGGTCAAACCATTTATACTTATTCTATAACGGAACCAGATAGCGATTATAGAGCCGAGAATATTGAATTAATAAATGGCAAATATCGTTACGACTTAGTTTATCCGCAAGGTATTGTTAAAGATCTTACGGTGGGCATTCCGGGCTTGGTGAATGTAGAAAACTCGGTTGCTGCTTGCGCTATGGCACTTTTGACAGGCGCATCGCACAATGAGATTCGTAAGGCATTGGCCTCTTTTATTGGCATTCGTAGGCGTTTTGATTATCGCATCAATCGTCCAGATTTTGCAATGATAGACGACTATGCGCATCATCCCGAAGAGATTCGTGCCACCATTAAATCAGTACGCGCTCTTTATCCATCCAAACGAGTAGTAGCAGTGTTTCAACCACATCTGTACACCAGAACACGCGATTTTGCAAAGGAGTTTTCTGAGTCGCTCGAACTAGCCGATGAGGTGGTTTTGCTCGACATCTACCCCGCTCGCGAATTGCCAATTAAAGGTGTTTCATCGCAAATGTTGTTAGATGATATTAAGAAGGTACCTGCTCAAATTTGCTCAAAAGCTAAATTATCGCTCCTACTTCTTTCGCTTAAACCAGAAGTGTTATTAATGCTTGGTGCTGGGGATATCGATAAAGAGGTGCCTATTGTTGAGAAGAACTTTGAAGGCTATTCATCGGCACAAAAGAATAAATAATTACAGTTTAAGTAGATAGAATTAAGATGGCAAGAGTTGTAAAAATAGTATTATGGTCGATGCTGGGAGTTTATCTCATTGGCATGATTGTGTACGTATCAACTCAAAAGAGTTCAACGGTTTGCAAGGATATCAAGGTCATTATTGAAGACCGTTCCGATTACGGCTTCTTGTCGGCTAAGGAGATTGAAAATTCCGTTAGGGCAAAATTTCCGCATCTTATAGGGGTTAAACTCGATAAACTTCAACTCGAAAACGTGGAGAAGTTCGTAAAGAAGCGCAAAACGGTAGACAAATGTGCCGTGTATCAAACCATTACCGGAAATTTGAAGATTTCGGTCACTCAAAAGGAGCCGTTAATCCGAATTTTTGCCAATGGTCGTTCGTAC
>JAYVSA010000060.1:0-2954 GCA_043775765.1 Breznakibacter sp.
TGAGGTAATCAACCACGTCGAGCTCAAAACCTTCTACGGCATATTCGCGGTAGGCGGTGGTGAGTATGACCAACGGCGGGTTTTTGAGCGATTGCAGAAAACTGAGCCCCGTCATTTTGGGCATGTTGATGTCGAGAAAAATGAGGTCGATGCTCTTTTGATGCAACATCTCCATGGCCTCCATAGCGTTTTTGCACTTCCCTTCGAGCTTAAGCATGGGAATATCGAGGATGTAACGTTCTAAAATGCGTTGTGCTGGTGGCTCATCGTCTACAATAAGGCATCTAATTTCCATCTTCGGTAATTGTAAGTTGTACGCTAAATATATTCTCTTTTACCTCAATTTGCAAGTTGTGATGCGCAGGGTAGAGGAGTTCGAGACGTTTCTTAACGTTTTCTATACCAATACCACTCTCTTTTACCGATAATTTATTAGTCGTGGTGTGGTCGATGGAGTTTTGGCAGCTAAAGTTTATAACCGACTGTTGAATATCTATTTTAACCGTAACAAATTTTTTGGTGTTTGAGGTGCAATTACAACTCCCGTGTTTAAAGGCATTTTCGATGAATGGAATGAGCAAGAGTGGTGCTACTGTGCGGTTAGAATGACTTTCGGTTATTTGTAAATCGACCTCAATGGTATCTTCGAAACGGAGTTTTTCGAGTTGAAGATAGCTTTTGATGAACTCAAGTTCGTTGGCCACCGGTACTCGCTCTTCGTGACAATCGTATAAAATGTAACTCATAAGTGCCGATAGTTTTAGAATCATTTCGGGCGTTTGTGGCGAGTTATCTAGGCTATGCGAATAGATGTTGTTGAGCGTATTAAAGAGGAAATGGGGATTTATTTGTGCTTTAAGGGCTTGCAATTCCGATTGCACTTTCTGGCTCTCCACCTCTTTTATTTTAATGGTAACCCCTTGCAGGCGAATGAGTTCTTCGAGGATGTAGAAGAAAATGGTGGCCAGAACAAACATCACCTCGCCATATAAAATATGAAAAAAGTAGGCTAAGGCCGATTCGTCTTTCCCATATTTACAAATGGGTGGTATGAGGAAGTCTATTTGGTTGGTGAACTCTTTAAAAAGTAGGACTAAAAAAGAGCCTGCAACCATACCAATCACCAGCATCAGTCCGTAATGGACGTATTCTTTGTGCTTGAAATACTTGGGAATGAGGTAATAGATGTTGTAATACGAAACCAGTGCAAACATGATGAAGGCAAATACAAAGTGAAACAATATTTGCCATTGTATGGTGTTGCCGTATTCGAAGTTTTCGTTGGAGAATACAATGAGGAGCATGATAACCCAAAAGAGGGTATGCATAACGGCTTTTCGTTGGAAGAATTTATGTATGGTATCCATAGAGTTTTTTGTTTTTGTTCACGCAAAGGTGAAATGATTTGTTTTTGAGCAATGATGATTTTAAAAATTATTATCACGCCAAGGCGCCAAGTTTATCTGTCAAAATTAAGCTTTTTTAAACGCTTAAAGTCACGATACTTTGTGCGACACCAAGGCAAACGCATTAAAATAATAAGTAGCTTATCATATAACATCATTTACTCCGTAGGAGTATTCTGTGAATAACCCCCAGTGAAACTGGGGGATTAAATGCCTATAAGGAATTAACTCTGTAGGAGTTGACCATACCATTACACAAGGCAACTGCTACAGAGTTGTGTCTTTTGCTTCAGGAACCCCCAGATAAATCTGGGGGTTATTCACAGACAACTCCTACGGAGTTTATTCTATTGTAAATAAGTAAATTACACAAACAATTACTTCTTAGCATGATGGCAATGGCCTATGCCCCGCAAAGAATCGTGCGGAAGCCTTCGTGCAAATTCGTTGACCTTATTCCTTGACCCACCTTTTTAAAATCAACCATAAAAATAGATAGTTTGTGGTTGTTGAGCCCCATTTATTCGATAAACCTATTAGAAATTCGGTTTTTATAAGCATTTAGCCCGATTTTCTACTTTGAGAAGCCAAACGGTTAAAAACAGATGGTTTAACGACTTATACGGTTGTTCATCGAAAAAATCTATTAATACTATTGATGATGAGATAGGTTTGCAGTGTAAAACAGCAAATCAATTAAACTATTAATACGTTATGAAAATTTTGAAATTTGTATCGCTACTCATTTTGGTGCTTCTTTTTATTGGAAACACAATAGAGGTTAATGCACAAAGCCTGTCGCAAACCGTGCGCGGCAAGGTGGTAGACCGAGTAACGCAATCGCCCATTCCCGGTGCTACGGTGGCTGTTGTTGGGGGCAATCTGGCTATTGCCGTATCGTCTGATATGGATGGTAACTTTAAGCTGTCGTCTGTGGCGGTTGGTCGTCATAATTTAGTCATTCGTTCAATAGGTTATGAAGATGCGGCCGTTATGGAGTTGCTGGTAGGTTCGGGAAAAGAGGTTGTTTTAACCATTGAGATGAAGGAGTCGTTAACCACTTTAAATGAAGTAGTGGTTATGGGTACTAAAACTCGTGGCGATGCGCAAAACTCTATGGCTACTATTAGCTCTAGAAGCTTTAATGTGGAGCAAACTCGGCGTTATGCTGGTGGATTGGACGACCCAGCTCGTTTGGCGTCTGCCTTTGCAGGTGTTTCGAGCGATGGTAGTGTGGAGTCGAACGCCATAATGGTTCGAGGCAACTCGCCTGGTGGTATTTTGTGGTTGGTTGAGGGTTTAGAAGTTCCTGTTCCATCGCACTTTGCCAATGCCGAAGTGGTTGGTGGTGGAGCGGTTACTCTATTTAGCAACCAAATGTTGAGCAACTCCGATTTCTACACAGGGGCTTTCCCGGCTGAATTTGGCAATGCTTATGCGGGCGTTTTTGATGTGCACTTGCGTACTGGTAATAATGAGAAAAACGAACACGCTATTCAAATAGGGGCTTTAGGAATGGAGGTCTCCTCAGAGGGTCCGTTTAAAAAG
>JAYVSA010000061.1:0-6433 GCA_043775765.1 Breznakibacter sp.
TATGGTGTTGGTAAAAAAATCGATAGAAAAGCCCGATAGCATTCCGAGTAGAAGAAGTGCCCATCCAGCAATCTCTATTGGAAGAATCATGATAAAGAAAATGTAGATATACGGATTGATAAACCCGCTTATTTGGATTTTATTAAAAACCAAAACTTGCAATGCTGTAAACAGAACAAAAATTGCAAAATATTTAAAGGAACTTTTAATCATTCTCGGTCTTATTTTCTAATAACAACTGCTCGTTTTTAAGTTTATTTTCAACAACTTCCACGTAAGTAAGCTTCTTAAAATCAACCGATAAGCGAACGTTTATTTCATAGAAGCTGGCACCATCGCCTAGCTCAAAGGTTTCAATTGTTCCCACAGGGATTCCTTCGGGAAAGATAACCGAATACCCACTCGTAACCACCTGATCTCCAATAGCTAACTTAGCATGTTTTGGTATTTCGTTGAAAGTGGCAATATCATAGGTTCCTCCATCCCACGAGAGCGAACCAAAATCGCCCTCTTCTTTTAATTTGGCCGATAGTTTAAAACGAGTATTTAACAACGAGAGCACTGTGGCATAATTCTCACTCACATCTTTAATAATACCAACAACTCCTTGAGCAGATATAACAGCCATTTCAGGCTTAATACCTTGTCGATAGCCTTTGTTGATGGTAATATAGTTGAAGTTCTTATTCACCGAATTATTAATGACGCGAGCGTTTCTAAACACATATTTCTCACGTCCTAAAGTGTCGTAAACCAATGAGGAGTAGTCTTTTGAATTTCGAAAAGAGGATGGGAGTTTACTTCTGAGGTAGGCATTCTCTTCGGCTAGCTGAGCATTTACTGCCTTGAGGTTAAAGTAATCGGTAAAATCACTCGACTGCTCAAAGAAATATCCAGTAAAGCCATTGGCCGACGAAATAAACGATGCGCGTTGGTAGTGGTTGAATGACACAACTAAACTAAGGGAGATAAATTCAAACAGTATGAAAAGCATAACAAAGTAGTGCTTTGCAAAGAACTTGAATATTTTTATCATATCTATTTAACTCCTATATAAACAATTAATTACACCGAAACGAACCACTTCTTTGGGTATGCGAAAATAGTTAAATTAGATTAACAACATGGCATTTTTTTATCTAAAAGGGGGCTTTAAATGTAAATATTTCCTGTTTTTAAAAGTTTGGGAATATCCACTAAGCGAATCTTCTTTCCAATGAGCTCTATAAGGCCATCGTGTTTAAATTCGGAGAGTAAACGGATAACGGTTTCGGTTGCTGTACCTACTAAATTGGCTATATCCTCGCGACTTAAAGTAATTTGCAAACACCCCTCATTGTCGAGGTCAAAAGTGTCCATGAGGAGCAACAGCACTTCGGCCAACCGCTCACGCACGCTCTTTTGAGCAATGTCGGTAATGTATTTGTTTGATTCGCCGAGCTCTTTGCACGTTAGTTTCATTAAACTCATGGCAAATTCGGGACTGGTTTTAATGAGCGTAGTTAAATTCTCGCCGGGCAAAAAACTCAGTGTAACATCGGTAAGAGCCTCGGCGGTGCTACAGGCAAGCTCTTCGCTTATTACACTTCTAAAACCAATGAGTTCGCCCACTTTTGCAAAGCGAATGATTTGCTCTTTCCCATCAGCACCAGTCTTATAAATTTTCACCACGCCCTGCACAACAATGTAGGTGCCATTGATTCTATTTCCCTCGCAATAAATAACAGCTCCGCGCTTATGTTTTTGCGTGACCAATTCGTCATTGATTTTAGCGCGTTCTAGAGCCGAGAGGCCACTAAAAATTGAGTATTGCTTAATATCAAACTCCTCACAAAATGGAATAATCTCAAGATGCTTCATAAAACGGTGGATTGACGTTTGAATCGTGAATTGGGTATAAAATTAACTCCCATTAATTCTCTAGTAATTCTGAACAAACAAACTTAATTTTTGGTTACACTCCTAACAAATAGTAACTTTAATTTATCAACAAATAAATTAACATTGAGTTTTAATAATATAAAAAAATAAGAATATGAAATCAGTAGTAGATGTACATTGGGCAGGTAAGATGGCCTTTGAAACCGAAATAGCAGGACACAAAATACGTGTAGATGCGGCCGAAGAGAGTGGTGGAGAAAACAGTGGTGCACGCCCAAAACCCCTTATGTTGGTAGCTTTAGCCGGATGCACTGGTATGGATGTGATGTCGATATTGGAAAAGATGCAGGTGAAAATAGACGATTTGAATATTATAGTGGAGGGAGAAATGGAAGAGGAGCATCCTAAATTTTACAACCACATGAAAGTTATTTATCACTTTAAAGGAACCAACTTACCGCTTGAGAAACTGGAGCGAGCAGTTGCCCTTTCGGAAGAGAAATATTGTGGCGTGATGGCTCTTTACAAAAAAGCAATACCTGTGGAATTTGAAATCCGAGTAAATTAAAGTGATGTGAGTGACTCGCGTTAATTTTAATATCGGGGGGAGGCTGTCTAAAAAGTACCGTGCAACTCTGTGCTACCGCGCGATTTCATCGCGTGGTTAAAAGACTGCTTTTAAGTCCATTCACCACAAGATGAAATTGTGCGGTAACAATAGGGATGAGCAATCAAATTACAAGAACATGAAACAGGCAACACCCTTAAATGACCTCCTATATTGACTTTTTATACCACGTGAAGGGCATGTGCTTTACTTATGATTCTACTCTTTCAAAATTTTGAGTCTTTTTATCTGCCATTATTCTGTACTGATAAATATCCTCAATCGATACGACAGTCATATCATGGATTTCCGCAAATCTGATGATTTCCGAGAGTCTTGCCATCGTTCCATCTTCATTTGTTAATTCACAAAGAACAGCAGTATCACCTAATTCTGCCAACTTAACCAAATCAACACTTCCTTCGGTATGACCTCTTCTTTCAAAAACGCCACCAGCTTTTGCTGTTAATGGAAAAACGTGTCCGGGACTCGCTAAATCTGATGGTTTTGCGGTTTCTGATATTGCAGTTTTTATGGTTTGCAATCGGTCCTTTGCTGAAACACCTGTTGTTACTCCAATTTTCGCTTCTATTGAGATTGTAAATGCTGTATGGTTTTTGCTGGTATTATTTTCAACCATTTGTTTTAACCCAAGCTTGTCTCGTTTTTCCGTACTTATGCACAAACATACTATGCCACTACATTCTCTAATCATTAATGCCATATCCTTTTCTGTCATGTTTTGTGCAGAATAAATAATATCGCCTTCATTTTCTCGATTCTCATCATCAACAAGTAAAATTCCTTTTCCTAGTTTTAAATGTTCGATTGCATTTTCTACTCTTTCTAAAGAGTCTTTTCCAAATTCTTCTAGTGTTTTCATTTTTTCCGTTTTAGTTATCATTACAATAATCCTTCAGGGCAAAACATAAAACACCGATTACTACATACCACATGCACCGTAGTATGTATCAGGTTTAGTATTTCTTCTCTCATCCAGACTTTAACTGTCGGTTTTGGAATTTCACCAAATCAGTCCTTTTACAAGGAGTCGCGGACTATAACCGCCGGTAGGGAATTACGCCCTGCCCCGAAGAAAATCAATCCAAAATTATATTTATTTTTCTACATTCTGTATTACTTTCAATTTAGACTGTGTCTTTATAGCTGCCGCGCGATTTCATCGCGTGGTTAAAATAATTTTAAGCCTCTATACTATTCTCTAGCAGGAATGCAGAGTTCAATTTATAATAATTCCCATTCACTACGTGATGAAATTGTGCGGCAGCAATGATGGCCAGTTACGTGGTATGGGCGAAGCGGGTGAGGGGCAAAGCGGAATAGCCCACAGGCTGTGGCATTGCGCTAGCATGCCACAGGCGAGGACTATGAGCGGCGCCCCGACGGCCTGGTGGCGAGGTGCCTTGAACCTGAAATTAAGAGGCTGACGTAAGAAGTGCTCGAGATGCCACCTGCCGGCACTCCCAAAGAATTGATAGAAACAAAAAAAGTCCACCCGAGGATGAACTTTTTTGCTTATGATTGAAATTGTATTAAACTATTTTTTTCATTGCTGTCATGTTACCACGAAGTTCGTCGCCAATGATTTCGATGGCGTGGTAGCGGATAAGTTCGTTGATAGCAATAAGTTCTTTGTTGTCGACGCCGTTGTTTTTGCCAGCTCCGTAAGGTTTTCCAACGATATCGGTGTTAACTTTTTTCATGAAATCGGCCAAAAGAGGCTTACAAGCATGATCGAAAAGGTAGCAACCGTACTCTGCCGTATCGGAGATAACGCGGTTCATTTCGAACAATTTCTTGCGTGCAATGGTGTTCGCGATAAGAGGAGTTTCGTGAAGTGACTCGTAGTAAGCCGACTCTTCTTTGATACCCGCTTCGGTCATGGTTTCGAATGCTAATTCAACGCCAGCCTTAACCATAGCAACCATAAGAACGCCATTGTCGAAGAACTCTTGCTCAGCAATTTCTACGTTACCAGCTGGAGTTTTTTCAAACGCTGTTTCGCCAGTAGCCTTGCGCCAAGTAAGAAGGTTGATGTCGTCATTGGCCCAATCTTTCATCATGGTTGATGAAAATTCACCCGACATGATATCGTCCATGTGTTTTTGAAACAGTGGACGCATGATATATTTCAACTCTTCGCAAAGTTCAAAAGCTTTGATTTTAGCTGGGTTCGATAAACGATCCATCATGTTGGTGATACCGCCATGCTTAAGCGCTTCGGTGATAACTTCCCATCCGTATTGGATGAATTTAGAAGCGTAACCTTTATCGATGCCTTTTTCAACCATTTTGTCGAAACAAAGGATAGAACCCGTTTGCAATAAACCACAAAGAATGGTTTGCTCGCCCATAAGGTCGGACTTAACTTCGGCCACGAAAGACGATTTCAAACAACCTGCTCTGTTACCACCAGTTGCAACGGCATACGCTTTTGCATAAGCCCAACCCTTTTGCTCAGGGTCGTTTTCTGGGTGAACAGCCAATAATGTTGGAACACCAAAACCACGAACATACTCGTTACGCACCTCTGAACCTGGACATTTTGGAGCAACCATAATTACGGTGATGTCTTTACGAACCTGCATTCCTTCTTCTACAATGTTGAAACCGTGAGAATAAGAGAGCGCCGAACCTTTTTTCATCAATGGCATAATAGCACCAACGACTGCTGTGTGTTGTTTATCGGGAGTAAGGTTAATTACTAAATCAGCGGTAGGGATAAGTTCTTCGTAAGTTCCAACTTTGAAACCGCTTTCGGTAGCACTTACATAAGATGCTCTTTTAGCGTCGATAGCCTCTTTACGAAGCGTATAAGCGATGTCTAAACCAGAATCTCTCATGTTCAAACCTTGGTTAAGACCTTGTGCGCCACAACCAACAATAACGATTTTTTTACCTTTTAGGGCTTCTACGCCAGCTGTAAATTCACTGCTATCCATGAATTCGCAAACACCGAGCTGATTTAACTTCTCTCTTAAAGGAAGTGTGTTAAAATAATTAGCCATTTTGTATGATTATTAATTAATGTTCAACTTACTTTTCTTCTTTCGAGGTGCAAAGATAGACACCTTAAATGAATGATACAAAGTAAATAAACATTTATTGATGGGTGGATATAAAAATGAGGGGAGTTTAGGTACTTTTCATGGATTGGATAAAATAGATTATCGTTTTTACTCGGCAAGCAAATCATTTCTAGCTCAAGCGTCTAAACTCTATGGGTGTTTGGCCAGTTACTTTTTTAAAGAAGCGAGCAAAGTACGATTGATCGACAAAGGCCATTTGCTCAGCTATTTGCGTAACACTGAGGCTCGTGTGAAGGAGCAATCTTTTGGCCTCCAGAATTTGCTTTGATTGTATAATTTCGTTCGATGTTTTACCCGTGAGTTCGCGAACCACCTGCGTAAGATGGTTGGGAGTTACAGCCAGCATTTGAGCATAGTCGTTCACGCCAATATTTTTCAAATAATTTTCCTCCACCAAAAGCAAAAAGCGTTTCACCATAATGTGACCGCGCCCTGCCAAACGGGGCTCATGCTGACTATAAACATTGGCACACGAAACGAGTAGCGTATCTAAAATACTGCGCAACAGCTCCTCCGATGCCAACGTGCGTTTCGGACTCTCCGACACCGCATGAGCAAAGAGCGATTCGATAAACGGCGCCTCGGCTAACTCGCCCAAATAGAGTGGCGGATTGTCTTGATGAAGTGTAAAGAAAAAAGGAAACTCCAATAATCGGTTTTGATTTGAGCGGTTGATGAGGTAAAAATCGGCCGTGAACAGAAAAATAAAGCCCTCAATATCCTCCGAAAGTTCCAGCTTATGCGCTTGTCCGGGCGACATAAAAAAGACACATGGCGGAGCAATATTATAACTGTTACTATCGATGCTGTGCACGCCAGAACCACGCCGAATATA
>JAYVSA010000062.1:0-5133 GCA_043775765.1 Breznakibacter sp.
GTATTAAGTGGTTGTTTTACAACATACTGTAAAATAGTAGCTGGAAAATACACACTCAAATCACGCTTATTAATTGTAATTTGACCTTTGCCTGCAGAAAGGTACACACGAGCAACAGCCGCTTTTCTTCTGCCGATAGCGTTTATCATTTCCATATTACTTATTTAATAGAATTTATATTAATCACTTTTGGTTGTTGAGCCTCATGTTTGTGCTCAGTACCAACATATACATACAAATTACGGTACAATTGACGACCTAAAATACCTTTTGGAAGCATACCTTTAACGGTGCGCTCAACCAATTTCTCAGGGCTTTTAGCGAATAATTGTGCTGGTGTAACTTCGGTTTGACCACCTGTAAAACCACTGTGATAGAAGAAAATTCTATCGCTCCATTTCTTACCAGTCAAACGAACTTTGTCTGCATTTAAAATAATCACGTTATCTCCGCAATCAACGTGAGGGGTAAAATTAGCTTTATACTTACCACGAAGTATTTTTGCAACTTTGCTGCCTAAACGACCTAATACTTGGTCTGTAGCATCAATCACAACCCACTCCTTAGTTGAAGTAGCTTTGTTTACCGAAACTGTTTTGTAACTTAAGGTATCCACTTTGTTATCCTTTTACGTTAAATAAAAATAAAATACATACTATTCGACTTCCGCAACATGCTGTTCCTCAGGCAAATATCAATCAATCTTCACCTATTGATTAACTCTGTAAACCCCTGATTAGTAATATGCTTCTAAAAGTCAGCACGGACAATAATCGGGCGCAAAATTACAATAATTATTTAAAATTCCGAGTATTTTTCAATTTTATTTAAACCTTTTTTCTCGTATCCTATTTTGATATACAACAGATTATGAAATATTAGATCCTATTCCTATCGATTGCTCCATTATAATTTTAATCTATCATTATTTTCACAACTATCGACGCCAAGTAGATAATTTATCGGGTGTGAAACCTATGCTTTTTTACCAAAGCAAGCCTACTACCACTCCAAAAATCATTCTACTCCAAAGTCATCCTATAAAATAAAACGCTTTGCTTTAGAAGCCTAGTAAAACAGATAGGTATTGGGAATAAGCATGAGAATAACCGTTTGCGGTTTAAACCTAATACTGCCTTAAAAACGAGGATTAGAAAGACAACGCATAAACCCCTTCGAGTGAGTGTTAGTGCAAAAAACACCACCAAGATGATTTCTTTCGCATTTTACTACCCAAGTTATTATTCGTGTAAAATGGACGTTGCCTCCTCCATAAACTTGCCAGACTTTTCGGTTAAGTCGGTTATGAGCGACGAAATCAATTGCAAACTCTCGCTCATATCGTGATTTAATTGCGAGGCCGAATCAAACTTGCTCGACGAAGCATCTATCTTTAACTTTATATCCCCAAAAAGAGTTGCAATCTCTTGCAAATACGGTTTTATCTTTTCCGATTCACCCTCCGACATCTCTGCCAAACGTTTTACCTCGGTAGCAACAACAGAAAAACCTTTTCCAAACTCACCAGCTCTACCAGCCTCTATGGCGGCATTAATGGCTAAAATATTGGTTCGTTTGGCAATATTGGTAATACTCTGTACAATACGATCAAACTCCTCCAATTTGTTTGAGTTTGCATTAACCACCGAAAAAAGTGCCGCAAATTCGCGCTCTAAAAACCCATTAACGCTATTCATCTCAATAATATGGTTTTTAACTTTTTTGCTCTGTTGCGACAAACTTTCAGAGGCGCTAACAACATTGCCTGCAAGTTTTGAAATAACATTCGTTTTAAAATGGTAACAATTATCCACTCTATTGAGTCCGTTATGAATAGCAACTGCCATACTTTCGCAACTGCCATAGCCACAAAAAGCACAATTAAAAAAGTCCTCTTTTTGCAACTTTTGCATATCGGCATAAATTGCATGGAGTTGCATTTCTGTAGGCATTTTAACCTTATTGTTTTTCGATAGATTTTGATAATTTCGCGTATAGTCTTCCCGCTTCCAATAATTGTCTAGCGATTTAATAACATCGGTAGGAGCTTCAAACTTCTTTTTGGCCTCATGACTTCGCTTTTCAACATGATACTCCAACCAATCGTGATGAGTTGCCTGATTGGGCGTGCCCGTACCGCCATTACAGCCAGAGTTGCAGTTCAAACAATCGATTAATAAGGGCGCATAACCGGTCGTAATCTGATCGTTCAATCCATCCAAATAGGGATAAATTGTCTCCACCCCTTCAATCTTACGTGAAACAGCACCAATAGTAGGTATTTCGCGCTCGGCAGTACGTAGCAATCCACCTGGTGATGAAAACAGAACCGCCCGTTCGGCGGGTGAATTATCGTAATCTATCTCGGGATAGCTCGTTAAATCTACCGCCATATTACCCATTAATTGCTGCAACGACAAAATAGTTACATTGAAATCGCCAATACCAACCTCGTCAAACTCACGTTTTTTGGCAATACACGGAGAGATAATTGCAATTTTATGATGCGCATATTTCGGATAGTGGTTTTTAATCATCTTCATGGTATGCATCATTGGACTATCCACAGGCGCCAAATAATCGATTAGTTCGGGCTTGTAAATCTGGATGTAAGTAACAATGGCGGGACATGGTTGAGAGATAACCGTTTTAGGCTTATTTTGCTCAATATGATCGATGTAGGATTTTACCGTTAGTTCGGCACCAAAACTCACATCAAAAATGGCCTCAACACCCCAATCTTTCAACATGCTATTAATTCTCAAATAGTTACCAGCAAAATTAGCCGCAATAGCTGGAGCCATAATGGCAACTATTGGGGTTGCGCTATTTAGTGCCTGCACAAACCCTTCTATATCGTCGCAAAAACTACGCGCGCCATGACTACAAGATTTAATACAAGCCCCGCATCCAATGCACATATCATCAATAATTTTTATCGTATCGCCACTACCATCGTTGCAGTACTTGATGGGGCAAACCGAAATACATTTGTGGCAACCAACACATTTAGATTCATCCAAATCCAAAACAGGTGTTAAAGATGATGCGCTTTTCATATCAGTAAATTTAGCTAAAACCTAATTTTGATTTTCCAACCATTTACTACAATAAAAAAGAGTGTTCTAGTTGTTCCGTAAACGCCAATCAAATAAATTAACGGCAATAAAACAGAAACAAAGTTGGAATATCCAAGATACAACATTAAATTGAGTTATGCAAAATAATTGTTTACAATAAGCCTTTAAGATGCTGAACAATTGCTCTTTACACCAGCCATCATTGCATTAGACGCGCCACCCAAGGCCTATTTTATATCTTTAATATTTATTTATATGTGGCCTTTTGCTGTCGCACTTTAGCCCACTGTCCTCGTTCGGCGCATCACTATTTACCCCATATTTCCATTCAAATACCTGTTTTCTTTTTCTTTGCCTATTGGCGACAATTGCTCACGCAACCATAATCCTACAATACTACAATTACAAAAAATAGATCAACGCCTAAATAAAATCCTTCTCAAGAACTCCTATTGAAACCGCTAGCGCGATTATTATTACCCAACCCCCAAACGCAAAACGAGGCTTTCCCAAAAAAGGTAGCCTCGTTTATGCTAACAGCTATACTGCTATTCCATTTATTGCAAATTCTTAACCCTCGTCAAAATCAACTTATGTAGCTCATTTTCATATCTATACGAAACCGATAACCCATTATTCTCGGCAATCTCTTTAACTAGTGCCAGCCCCAATCCCACATTCGACGATACTTGATTTCCTTTTTTAAATCTAGCAAACATCTGCTCTGTTGGAAATATAGGTGCAATACCACTATTCCAAATTTCAAATCCATCCTTTTTTATCGATATAAAAATATCTCCTCCATCAATATTGTGATTTATGGAGTTACTCAACAAATTGGAGAGTAATATTTCGGGTAATCCTCTATTTATGATACAAATAAAATCATCCTGAACATCCATTTTCAAATGCACATTTTTAAATTCCATAAGATCCTCAAAATGAGATATTAACTTTGTAAATATCTCAAAAAAAGCAACCATTTCTAACTCCCCAAATTGATTACTCTCAATTTTTGAAAGCAATAAGAGTGTTTGGTTAATCTTTGATAATCGTACTGTATTTTCAAACGCCTGCTGTATTAGCTGTGCCTGATTATCATTCAACTCCTCATTTTGCATGAGCGTCTCTAATTTAGTACGAATGATGGCAACGGGCGTTTGTAACTCGTGCGAAGCGTTTTCGGTAAACTCTTTCATACGATGATAATCAGAGATTAGCTGCGTAATCATCTTTTGCAGAGAGTCATTTAAAGCGTTAAACTCCTTGATATAATTAGATTCTAGAGTTACTAGTTTATCAGAATTCTTAAGATCCCACTCTTTTATGGAGGATATTGTTGAAATAAGTGGCGACAATAATCGTTTGGAAAAATAGTAGTTGGCAACAAATAAGATGACACAGCAAACGCCAAAAACAGTCATCAAACTAATAAAAATACTCTCTATCAAATCATCTGCCTCCACCTCGGACTGCCAAATTTTAACATCGTATATACAACAACGGGTTTTTGCCTGAAAATGGATGATTCGAAATGGAATACGCTCAGAATCTCCATCATCACGGGATAACTCAATCCCCTTTGAGAAATTGCGGTTTCCCCCTCTCCTTCTCTCGCCCTTATTCATCATCACTTTATGAAAATATTGGACTGATGAATTAAATTGAGAATCAATCTTTTTAAAGGAGATATTATCATGAAGTTTCATCGACTCAGTACTCAACGAATCAAGATAACTCATCGATTCTATGAGTGCAATTCGCTTATGATTTAACTGCTCATCAATATCCTCATTCAGAGCGGTGCGAATAAAGAAATAGAGCACAATGCCCGCGATCAGGAAGAAAAAAGTTAACGATAAAAGATAAAACCAGTTGGTTACTTGCAGTAATTTCATATCTCCTCCCATTTGTATCCAATACTATAAACCGATTTTAAATACCCTTTACAGCCCGCATCGGCGAGTTTCTTTCGCAAATTTCGGATATGAGTGTACAAAAATGCATACGAATCGACTAACTCAATATCATCGCGCCATAAATGCTCAACAAT
>JAYVSA010000063.1:0-6046 GCA_043775765.1 Breznakibacter sp.
TCCTCATTTTGATGAATTGGCAGAGTATCGCTTATTTCATCGTTAAGGTATTGCACCATTCTATTCCGCTCTTGTTGTATTACCTGCCTGTAGAGTACCTTTAAAGTGTCTTCCATAATTGTCAGCTGTCTTTGTTCTTCACCTACTTTTAATGTTGTTGACTAAAACCACACATGTAGATTTTAATAGGTAGTTTTTTTATTTGGTGATGGCAGAAGTACCTCTATTTTAAAGATAGCAAGATATCTATAAAACAATCAAAATAAAAATAAAGAAATCGAAAGGATGAGAAATGGTGTTTAGGGGCGTTTTTGTATGCAAATCGTATGCAAATAAAAAAGAGTTACAAGATTTAATCCTCGTAACTCTCTCATTTTCAGTAGCGAAAGGCGGGCTTGAACCGCCGACCTCATGATTATGAATCATGCGCTCTAACCAGCTGAGCTACTTCGCCATGATCTGCAATCGTTCAATTGCGGTGCAAAGGTAATGTTTTAGATATTATTTGCAAATGGATTGGTGTGTTTTTTATTGTTTTTTTTTATGTTTGTTTGTCGATAGGGATTTTCTATAGCTTCGGGTGAGGGACATAGCTGAATACCCCACAGCCTGTGGCACTGCGCTAGCATGCCGCTGGCGAGGAGTATGAGCGAAGACCCGACGGCTGGTGGCGAAGAAAAAGTGGACGAGTATTTTGTAGAACGACTTAGGTGATAGATAGTTGCCACTTGCCGGCACCTCCAAAAACAAAAAAAGACCTCTCGTAAAGGAGAAGTCTTTTATATTTGTGTGTGTTGAGCTAATTAAAATGCAGCAATAATTGCAGCAAAATCGGCTGCTTTAAGTGACGCACCACCAATTAAACCACCATCAACGTCGGGCTTGCCAAAAAGTTCTTTTGCGTTGCCAGCGTTACAGCTACCACCGTAAAGAATTGAACAGTTTTCGGCAACATCTTTGCCGTATTTCTCAGCAACTGTTTTGCGAATGAATTCGTGAATCTCTTGTGCTTGGTCTGAAGAAGCTGTTTTGCCTGTGCCAATAGCCCAAACTGGTTCGTAAGCTAAAACGATTTTAGCAAAAGCCTCAGCCGATAGGTGAAATAGGCCTTCTACGATTTGAGATTTAACAACGTTGAAGTGTGCGTTTGCTTCTCTTTCTGCCAAAACTTCGCCAATACAGAAGATTGGAGTAAGGCCGTTAGCCAATGCTAAATCTGTTTTTTCAACAAGTGTTTTGTTGGTTTCTCCGTAGTACTGACGACGTTCTGAGTGACCAAGAATAACATATTCAGCACCTGTAGATTTAACCATAGAAGCAGAGATCTCGCCCGTGTAAGCACCGCTCTCTTTGTTGGCACAGTTTTGTGCAGCAACACCAATAATGGCTTTGTTAGCAGTTTTAACTGCTTCGGTAATGTGTGTGAATGGAACACCAATTACAACAGCGCAATTTGGTTTGTTCGCTTCTAATACCGCGTTTAGTTCATTTACTAATGCAACACCTTCTTGAAGAGTCTTGTTCATCTTCCAGTTACCTGCAACAATGTTTTTTCTCATTTTTGATTGAATTAAATATGTACTTATTTTCTTTTTAAAAATATTCCGAGTGCAAAAGTAGTTGATAAAAATAGAATTACGAGTAAATATGCAATATTTCTGCTATTGGTTTGAAAATGGAGGGCTGCTCCTACCGGATTCTTAAATTCGGCAACAGATGGGGTGAAATTTGCGTTCCATTTGCCTAAAATAGTTCCATTTTGCAGAAGCACGAGTCCGAGATTGGCACGTGTAAAGGTTTTGAGCATGGTGTCGTCGGCCTTTAGCACGTCAAAGGCTGCATTGGTTTTGATTTCAAAATCTTGAATATCTTGGTCGGGCGAGCTGGTCACGAGAAAGAATGGGTAGCCCAGTTCTCGGCATTGTGCCTGTAACTCCATCATTTTGTTCACAGAGCGGTAGTTGGCTTGGTCTATTTTGTGTGAGACGAGTAAGAAGGTTGGTTTCGGGCTGTCAAGAATTTGTTCGGTGCGCGTTTCTCCACCCGATGTGGCCAGCGTAAAGTCGTGTATAGGTGGCTGGTAGCCCTCTTTTATGGTTTTTGTTTTTGTTTCAACATAGACCCATGAACTATCTTTAAAGGGATAGTTCTCGAGCGAAAACTCCTCTGTTTGACCATTTTTTTGAAGGATGAAGGTGCTCTCAAAGACAGGTTGCTCAGCTCCTGGAGGAATGGTCATGCCATCGGTAATGTTGTTGCCAACTTTAAATGGTCTAAAATCGAGGAGTGGGAGATGCGCCATTCCGTAGAAGCTTACGGCAAGAATGGTGATGGCGAAATAGCTGGTAATGGCCCATTTGCGCGGTTCACTAAGGTTTGTATCGTTATTTTTGCGGTAAGCAAAGAGAATAATGGTGGGTATAAAAAAGAGAACGTTTTTGAAGAATGTTTGCCAATTGGAGAGTTTTATGGCATCACCAAAACAACCACAGTCGGTAACGGGGTTAAAAATGGCACTGTAAAGAGTGAGTATGGTGAAAAAACTCATGAAGATGAGTGTCATCCATGAGGTGAGTTCACGCCTAATATTGAAGATGAGGTGTATGCCAATTAAGAATTCGAGTGTTGCCAAAAGAATGGCCAAGTGAATGGCAATAGGTGTAAGGGCACTTAGGTGTAGTGCTTGAAAATAGTCGGTGAATTTTATTGCACCACCAATGGGGTCAACAGCTTTAACAAATCCTGAAAAAATGAACAGTAGTCCAATAATGTAGCGACTTATGGCATTAACGATTTTCATACAATTGTTTTTAAAACAGATTACTCATTTACATCATTTTTAAACTCAATTTTTATCATGGCAAAGATGGCGTAGTTGATTAAGTCGAGGTAGTTGGCGTCTATTCCCTCCGAAATAATGGTTGCTCCTTGGTTATCTTCAATTTGTTTGGTTCTATGTATTTTCATGAGCATGAGGTCGGTAATGGAGCTTAAACGCATTTTGCGCCACGCTTCATCGTAGTCGTGGTTTTTGCTGGTCATAAGCTCTTTGGCTGCATAGAGATTGGTTAAGTAGAGTTTCAATGCTTCCTCGTGATTCATCTCAGGCTGATCGCTATAGCCCAAACTCAACTGAATTATACCCATGGAGGCGTAGTTGATGATGCCAATATATTCGTCTCTCACACCTTCATCGACCTTGGAGAATCCTTTGGTTTCGATGCTTCGGATGCGTTGAATTTTGATGAATATTTGATCGGTAATAGAGCTCGGACGTAAGATGCGCCAGGCGGTGCCATAGTCTTTCATCTTTTTAGCAAATATGTCTTTGCAAATGGCTATTACGTGATCGAACTGTTCGTTGGTTTTAGATGCCATAGTATTTGTTTAGTTCTCTTTTTTATAGAAAAATGCCAAATTAGTGAATTCTTTTTAATAAGAGTGAGGTTGCTTTTTAAATTCAGGGTTGATTCTCTGTGAATTGTCCTTATGCTACTCCAAAAAATAGAGTAAGCTACTCAGCAGTAGTTTTGGCTGTTCGGCATGTAACCAATGGCCTGCATTTGGTATTGTAGACAGTTCGGCGTTGGGGAAAAACTTACGAGCATTGTGCAAATCTTCGTCTTGAAAATAGCCCGATTTCTCACCTCTTAAGAAGAGTGTGGCGCCGTTGAATGTAGGTGTAGTGGGTTGCCACTGATGCGAAAATCCATCTAATACCTCGTTGAGATTGTTGTTGAGGGCCTCTACATTGAGTTTCCATTGGTAATTGCCATCGCTCTTGCGTGCAACGTTTTTTAATAGAAAATTGCTAATGGTGTCATCGCCTATTTTATCCTTTATATAACTCTCTATCTCGCCTCTGGTGGTTATTTTAGAGAAGTCGAGCGCCACCATAGCCGAAAGAATTGCCGTATGATTGTTTGTCGAGACGCCATAGTTTTGAAAGTTGGCATAAGATTTTGGCGCAATATCGATGATTGCCAGTTTATCAACCAAAAGGGGGTAGGAGAGGGCGAATTGCATTACTACTTTACCACCCATTGAATGCCCTATGAAGGATGCTTTTTTGATGTCTAAATCGTGAAGTAGCTCTTGAATATCTAAGGCCATGAGGGCGTAGCTATGCTCGGGAGAGTGGGGCGATTTTCCATGATTGCGTAAATCGACCACAATTACACGATGTTTCTCACCTAATTCACGCGCTACAGTTACCCAGTTGTCTGATGCTCCATAAAGTCCATGTGCAATAATAACAACACTTCCCGAAGAACCAAACTCTCTGTAAAATAGTTTCATGGCTAATGAGTTATCAATTTGAATCGACTATTTAAGTGCTTCTTTATAGCGTTTAATGGTCTCTTCTAATCCAAAATAAAGAGCGTCTGAAATAAGTGCATGACCTATTGAAACTTCTTTGATGAATGGTATCTGTTGGGCAAAATATGGAAGGTTTTCAAGGTTTAAATCGTGACCAGCATTTACTGCTAAGCCCAGTTTCTTCGCCATGTTTGCCGCTTCTACAAAGGGCTTTATTGCCGCTTCTTTGTTGTTCTTGAAGTTGGAGCAATAGGGCTCGGTGTAGAGTTCTATTCTATCGGTGCCTGTTTTGGCGGCGTATTCAATGTTTTCTGGATTCGTATCCACAAAAATTGAGGTGCGAATGCCTGCATCACTAAAGCGAGAAATGACCTCTTTTAAAAATTCAAGATGTTTTTTTGTGTCCCAGCCAGCATTCGAAGTAATGGCTTCTGGTGGATCGGGAACGAGTGTTACTTGGTGAGGAACTACTTTTAGTACCATGGCCACAAACTCTTCCGATGGGTATCCTTCAATATTAAACTCGGTCTTTATAAGTGGTCTGATATCAAAAACATCACGGTAGGTAATATGCCTCTCGTCTGGACGCGGATGTACGGTAATCCCCTCAGCTCCAAATTCTTGAATGTCAAGTGTTGCTTGGGCTACATTGGGCATATCTCCTCCGCGTGCGTTGCGTATGGTGGCAATCTTATTTATGTTTACGCTTAGTTTTATCATAATATGTTTTGGCAAATTTTCAACTCCAAACATTATTCAAATAGAAATTGTTGTTTGACAGAAAAAGTAGTGAATTAATTAGCTATCTTCATTAAAAATTACAATTTTGCATGGCAATTTGCGGTGCAAAGGTAATAGGATTTTCAATAGACTAAACGATGTTTGTAAAAGATTTGATTTCAGATACAGTTTCTCCGCTTTCGTTAACCGATAGTGGCTTTAATGCGCTTCAAAGTATGGATGTTTTCAAAGTTTCTCATCTACCAATTGTTGAGCATGGTCAGTTTATTGGACTCATATCAGATAGTGAAATATTTGACCTCAACGATATTAATGCACCTCTTGGCGACTATTCTCTTCAGCTTGTAAAACCGTATTTGTTCGATTATCAGCATGTTTTTGATGCCATAGAGGTTTTGGGGCGCCTGCAACTTACCGTTATTCCAATTCTCGATGTTGAGAAGAACTACCTCGGTGTTGTTACTTTAGCTACATTGCTTCATAGTGTGGGTACTTTGTTGGCTGTTTCTAATCTTGGCACAATTCTCGAACTCGATGTGGAGCCTCTCAATTATTCTCTCTCCGAAATTGCCCGTATTGTTGAAGATACCAACAGCCAAATTTTGAGTTGTTATGTTTCTACTCGTATTCCAGGAGTTTCGTTGAGCATCATTCTTAAAGTAGATAGGGTTGATGCTTCACCGCTTTTGCATGCTTTTGAACGGTATGGTTATACGGTAACGAACACATTCACGCAAGATGGTGGTGTAGACGAGGTGGCTCTGAAAAATTACGACGCTTTAATGCGCTACTTGAGTATTTAATTTTAATATCACTCTCTTCAAATGCGTTTAAAAGTAGCTCTTGTGCTGTGTCTATTCTCAAAGCTACTTCTGGCACAAACTGGCAATTTGTTACCACTACCAACGCAATTTGTATTCATAGATTCTATCAATATCTCGGGCAATAAAGTTACGAAAGAACATGTTTTTCTCAACGAATACAC
>JAYVSA010000064.1:0-2483 GCA_043775765.1 Breznakibacter sp.
CCAAGCCAACACCATCGGCTTTATACATCGTTTCATACATATCTCTAATCACCTGATTAAGATCAGGATAGCTTTTGTCGATATCTTTTGCAATTTCTCTTAATACAGGGCTTCCGAAAACTACAACGGGATAAATCATCTCTCTAAAATATTTCGAATTTGTTCTAAATAGGATTGTAAAATGATGGTTGCGCTTATCTTGTCCACCAAATTTTTATCCTTTCTATCTTTCTTTTTAAGACCACTATCAATCATTGTTTGAAAAGCAATTTTTGATGTAAAGCGCTCATCCACCCAAGTAACGGGTATAGACGGAAATTTGTTCTCAAGCTTAACAACGAATTCGCGCGCTAAAGGCATTACTTCCGAGTCTTCACCAGAAAAGCGCGTTGCCTTACCCATTATAAACATTTCTACTGGCTCTTTTTCAATATATTTAGCTAAAAAGTCGAGTAACTTAGGTGTTTCAATGGTATCGAGCCCATTAGCGATGATTTTTAACGAATCGGTAACTGCCAATCCACACTTTTTTTTTCCAAAATCAATTGCTAAAATGCGTGCCATAGTGTAAAATTGGGTACAAAGGTAGTTATTTCGATGGAGTTAAAAAATCATTCGTCAATATCTCAAACAGATACCAACAGAAAAGAGTTATGTATAATTCGTTTGTACTGGTATTTTCTAGAATATGCACAGGATATAGTGTGGTTTATTAAAGAACCTTTCATCCATTTGCCCTAAGGAGAGGACTAAAAATACAAATATAAAAAGGCTCTCTTGCTTCTAATAAGGCTTGATTATTACGTTTAGTCGGGTTGGGGGGAGATAGGAAAAAGTTAAATACGTTTGCCCTGCGAAATGTCATTTTTAATAGTCATTTATGCCTTTTTTTTTACCTTTACCAAAAAGTATATCTATATTCACAACAAATATCACACATGGAGCAGTACCAACAAATAGATGATCTCGACAGAAAGATTCTAAAACTCATAACCCATAATGCCAAGATTCCTTATTTGGAAGTGGCACGTGAATGCGGTGTGTCTGGAGCTGCTATTCACCAAAGAGTCAATAGATTACACGCTATTGGCATTATAAAGGGGTCTGAATTTATACTCAATGCAACAGCCATGGGGTATTTCACCTGTGCATTCATGGGTATTTTCTTAAAAAAAGCCAGTCTTTTTGATGAGGTGGTAAAGTTGCTAGAGGAAATTCCTCAGATAGTTGAGTGTCACTATACCACGGGGCAATATGCCATATTTATAAAAATTTACGCCAAGAGCAATGAGCACCTTAAGCGCATTTTGCACGATAGGCTTCAATCAATAGAAGGAATTAGTTCAACAGAAACCATAATCTCGCTTGATGAAACATTCAAGCGCCAACTACCAATAGAATGATGTTAAGAAACTCGACCTTTATTGCCGATTTAAATGGCGAGATGCATCCATCGTGGAAAGCATTTTTTACCCCCGAAATGGAATCATTATTGGTTTCCATTGAAGATATTGTTATTCGCACAAATTACTCTCCACCTTCTTTATGGGTGCTTCGTTTTTTGGAACTCGATTTGAGTAAGATAAAAGTGTTGATTTTAGGACAAGATCCTTACCCACAAAAGAATAGAGCTACAGGACGAGCGTTTGAAGTTGGTGGTTTAATGCGCTGGATTCAACCATTTGAGAACTCCTCGCTTCGCACTATTATGCGTTCAATTTACAAAGCATATACGGGTGAAGTGATAACATTTAATCAGATTAGGAAAATAGTTAGCCACGCTGTTCCGAATAAATCTTTAGATATTTTGGAACCTTATGTGCTTTTTCCCAACTGGGAAAGTCAGGGTGTTTTATTGCTCAACAGTGCTTTAACATGCGAGCAAGATCAGGCTGGCTCGCACAGTGATTTGTGGCATCCTTTTACCCAAGAATTGTTACATTATATAAACGAGCAGAATCCAAATATCATCTGGTTTATTTGGGGTAAGCATGCAGAAAAGGTGGTGAAAGATATACCTATTGCTCATAAGTTAGTTAATGCTCATCCAATGATATCGAAACCGTTCCCTAAAGATATGCTTTTTGGAGATATTAATCCGTTCTATGAAACCCGAGAGCTCATTCATTGGTTGGGAAAGGAATAAGCAGTTTCTTAAATGATGTGTTTAAATGAGTTAAAGAGAGAGTTTCTCACCCCAAAGTGCAAGAAACTCTCTCTTTTTTGTTGATTTGAATATTTTAGTCGTTTGCCCTATAATCGTGACCCGATGGACGCTGAAACACCCTTAATCCAAATTCTGGAGCAATGGCAATAATCATCTCTATCATCTCAGCCTGCAACTTCTCATAATTCGCACCTCCCTGGTGAGTTGTAAAACAAATAATATCGAGCGGAATACCCACATCTGTTGGCTGTAGTGTTCTTACAACCAAGGTTTTATCTTGAATAATATTTTCATTCGTGCGTAAGTAGTTATCCAC
>JAYVSA010000065.1:0-16982 GCA_043775765.1 Breznakibacter sp.
GTTACAGCTTTTGATGTTGATGCTTACATGAATTTGATGGCTGAGGCACGCGGCGTGGAATTGGAGTCGTTGAATCCTTATAAAACGCGCGTGAGTGGATCTGTTTTAACTCTTTCGCCAGAGAAGCAGTCGGAGTGGTTGTTTAAACAGGCTTACATTTTGCTGGGCTTTTTGCTCGAAACGGCGGCTTTTTTGAATATTGATGCTTGTCCGATGGAGGGTTTTGACAAGCCTTCGGTCGATAAAATTTTGAATTTGGATAAATATGGTTTAAAGGCCGCATTGCTTATTCCAGTGGGTTACCGAGCCGATGAAGATAAATATCAGACTTTGCCAAAGACGCGTGTGGCTAAGGAGAACTTCTTTATTGAGATTTAATATTACTGACTAAAATCATTTCGTTTACTCTTTTAAGGTGCTATTTTAGTGGTGTAATAGATTTTGCGAAATGACCATCATATTTATCGTTTTAGCCTTGTTAGTGGGGTGTGCCCTTGGTTATTTGTTTGTGCGTAACAATCAAATAATCAGGGGTTTTGTGTCTGTAGCTACTACATATACCATTTACTTGCTAATTTTTTCAATGGGTTTGGCTGTTGGAACAAACCAAGAGCTTATTGCCAATGTCGTTTCGTTGGGCGGTCAATCTATTGTGCTGTCGCTGGGTGCCATGCTAGGAAGTGTTTTGCTGGCGATTTTATTTTACCACCTCATGAGCTTAAAAAAACATTAGCATGAAAGGAACGTTGGTCATTGTTGGATGTTTTGTGGCAGGAGTTCTGGTTGCTCTCTTTTTTAAAGTTCCAGCGTGGAGTCATTCGCCTTTGTTTCAATCTGTTATACTTGCCTTTTTGCTTCTTTTAGTAGGTGTTGGCATTGGAAGCGAGCCTGGAGTGAGCCACTTGTTTCGGGGTATTTCAATATCTCTACTGTTTTTGCCTGTTGTGGTTATTGTGGGCAGTTTATTGGGAGGTTTTGTGGCATCTCTTTTTACTAGCACTATAACAATAAAGCAGGGTGTTGCCATAGCTTCAGGAATGGGCTACTACTCGCTCTCCTCCATTTTGTTGAATAAACTTTGTAGTGAGCAAATAGGTGCGATGGCTCTTATCGCCAACCTGTTTCGCGAAGTTACAACCATTCTCTTTTTTCCGCTTATTGTGCGTTATTTTGGAAAGATAGGAGGCGTTGCATCTGGCGGCGCTACTTCTATGGACACAACGTTGCCGTTAATTATTCACTATTCGGGCAAGGAGATGGCTGTTGTTGCCGTTTATTCGGGACTTGTAATTACTCTTTTGGTGCCAGTTATTATTTCTGTTTTGATGGGCTAAGCGTATCGGCACCCACGGTAAGTTTTCTTAAATCGGATATTGTTCCTGCAAAAACATTGACATCAACAGCCCCTTTTATACCTGTTACTGTACCTGTTTCCGAATGTTGCCAAAACTCCCAAAAGTCGAGTGTAGAAAGGCGATGGTGGTAGGTGTAGCGCGCTATCCAAAAGGGGTAGTTGGCAAACTCCTCACCACTAAAATAGATTTCGTAAAAATTGTGTGAGGTGTAGATGATTGGCTTAACTTGGTAGTAGGCTTCGAGGTACTTCACCATTGAAAGCACCTCTTGATCGAGCGAGTATCTCCAAGCAAAACGCGACTCTTCTACATCTATTACTGGAGGCAAATCACCTGGTAACAGAGTTACGTTTTTAATAAACCAGAGTGTTTGTTGCTCGGCTGGAATATTGGGTTTAAAGTAGTGATAGGCACCTCGTAATAAATTGCTCTTCTTGGAATTCTCCCAATTGGTGTGGAAAAGGGTGTCTACGTGGTTTCCTCCTTCGGTTGCTTTAATGAAAACGAAGGAGAGTGTGTCGTGTGAGCCAAAAATATATTTTACCTGATCCCATTTAATGGTGTTGTTGTGGTGACTAACATCAATTCCATGAACGCTAAAAGATGGTGGAGAGAGGGGTTTTTGCCCAACTATAATTTGATGCGAAGGCGGTGGTGCATAGATGAAATGGGTTGCTCTTTTAATATAAACAATGGTGTATTTGCGTGCTAATGGAAAGAAAAATAGGAATATAGCAAATAGTACAACAGCAATGCCAAGTGTAATTACTCCATATTTTGCTACACTTAGCCAACGGAAGCGAAATAGGGTTTTCTTCTTAATTGATGATGTGTTATTTGTGTTGTTTTCGATTTTTAATTCCTCCATCTAGTAAACGAGATATCTTCTGCAAAGATAACGATTTATCGGGTGATAGAAAATGGCTAGGCGGTTAAATCCTTGTTAATGCCTATTTCTACTAAGCTTATCTGTTCTTATGCGCTGCTAAATTCCAAACAATCTGCTTGTGTTAGAATGGTGGTAGATCTAATGTTTTGGTTCAATTGTATTTAGCCGTATTAATGCACCAGTGGCAGAATCGAGTTCCAACGAAATGTTAGATCGAGTAACCGCAGAGGCTGGTAAATTGGCTAGCGTACCAAGTTGACCAATAAAGAAGCTGTTGGTGAAATAAGATTGGTTATCGGAGTATATCTCAAGCTCTATCTGCGCTGGCATGCAGTAGTAAATACCTTGTTTTGTTTCTGTTTTCTTCTCGGCGCTAATGCTTATTTTTGGCTTTTTAGCGGTTGGTGTATATTTGAACGAGATAGGCGTACCATTGACATCATTTTTTTCAACAAATCCATGCTCCGCTGAAAAGCCAAAAAGCACGGCGTTCGTTGTGCTCATCGAATCAGGTACTATGAGGTATTTTTTCTTGATAGTTTGTTTTACACATTTTCCTGTAAACATTTGGGTGAAAATGAGCTCCCGTTTCTTGAGTTCAGCGAGCGTGGTTTCAAGTGTTGTGGCATCTGTTGGATGGTGTTCATACTCAAAGCCTAAGAGCTTTATTTGTCGTTTTCTCAATTTGTAAATGTGGTTGGCCGTACTTTCGGCCATCATGGCTAAAGAAGTTGTTTTAAGCTGTTTTTCTAGTAGCGGAACACTGTCAAAAGTAACATCTGCCAAGGTAAGTTCATTGTTTATAATCTCTTCCGATGTTTGTGTGGCTGGTTGCTCCAACGGTAAATTTATACCTTTTAATACTCCATTTTGGGCAAGGGTTACATATTGAGCTGACGCATCTCCTGTAGCCGATATTGCAAAGGTTTTGCTCTTGTCTGCCACTCCAAAAGAGTGTACGGTTATGCTTTTTATTTGCCAAATAATTTTGTTCTCAATAATAGGCGTGTTTATATTCAAATATTGCTCAGCGTAATTGTAGAACGGACCAGCTTTACAAACCATTTGTTCCGCTTCTACCTCAACTTGCAATACCGTTTTAGGTAAAGTATAAGTAAGTGCATTCGTTGGCGCTAGTGTTCCTTCGGGCAATTGTGTTACATTAACGGTGTTTGCAATTTTGCCTGTTGCACAACTCGTTAAGAGAATAAAAGAGACTCCTGTAACATATTTTAAAAAATTTGTCATGCTTCTTGAATTGGTTGTTTTAGTAACACAAAGGTAAACTATATTTGTGTGTTATCATTAACGATGAAATTCATTTTCTATTACGATTTACCAAAAACAAAGAGCACAAAGAGCGGTATAAACGTCTCTTTGTGCTCTTTTTCGTCAATTTTAAAAGTTTGATTCTGTTGTTAATCAATTCCCCTCATCATTCGTTTTAAGAATGGAGATACGGCCAACATGAGTGCGGCTGCGGTAAATGAGGTTATTATCAGGAATAGATATAAAGGCATATTCGGAAAGTTTTTCTCCAAGATGCTTTTAAGGGTTCCTGCAAAATAATAAGCCAACGAGAATGACGCAAACCAAAGTCCCATCATGAGGGAGGTGATTTTGGGTGGCGAAAGTTTAGAAATCATACTCAATCCAACCGGACTTAAGCATAATTCACCCGTGGTATGAATCACATAAACCATTACAAGCCACATAGGACTTACTAAATTCGTTGGTGTTGCAATAGAGGAGGCTATTTGCATTACAATAAAGCCAACACCAAGAAGTGCGAGTGCCAAAGAAAACTTAAGGGGTGTTGATGGGTTATATTTGCCAAGTCTTATCCATAAGAGAGAAAAGAGTGGGGCAAAACCAACTATTGCAATGGCATTAATTGCCTGAAACATAGAGGCTGGTATTTCCCAATGAAAGAATGATCGGTCTGTTAACTCTCTGGCAAAAATACTAAAGGTGCCTCCAGCTTGCTCAAATCCAACCCAAAAGAAGATGTTGAAAAATGCAAATATCAAAATGGCTCTAATCCGGCTCCACTCATCACTTCCTGAAGTGTTTTTGAAAACAGTATAAGCAATCCCTCCAATTGCTGAGGCGGCAGCAATGCCCATAATACCCATTGTTACCATACTCGGTAACTTCCACCAAATAGAGATAAATGCAAAAACCGCAACCAGTGTTCCTATTGTCCAGTAACCTATTTGTAGCCAATCTGTTTTGGTGATGCGCGAAACCTCACCTTCTACAAAGATGCGTTTTGGCTCAAAACCGAGGTTTCCAAGTTTATGACTCTGTAAACCAAACCAAACTGTGCCTATAAGCATACCTACAGCTGCAGAACCAAAACCCCAACTCCAACCTACTGTTTCGCCTAGGGCTCCAGCAATAAGTGGTGAAATAAAGGCTCCTAAATTTATTCCCATGTAAAATATTGTAAATCCACCATCCTTACGCGGATCACCATCGGAGTAAAGACGCCCTACAATGGTTGAGATGTTGGGCTTAAAAAAGCCGTTACCAAGAATGAGCATTCCTAAGCCCAAAAATAGCCAAGTCTGACGAGTTTCCATGCCTGCATTAGATTCCGATACCGCCATGCAAATTTGCCCTATAGCCATTGTCAACGCGCCTATGTATATCATTTTGCGTTGTCCCATTATTCTATCGGCAATCATACCACCCAAAATAGGGGTTAGATAAATAAGGGATGTGAAGATGGCGTAAATTTCTAAGGCATGATTCTCGTCAAATTCAAAACCACCTTTGATGAGTTTCGATGTAAGATAGAGAACCAGCAAGGCTCGCATGCCGTAAAAGCTAAAGCGCTCCCACATTTCAGTAAAAAAAAGCACCCATAAACCTTTCGGATGTTGCGCTGTTGAAACCATTGGATATGTTTTATATTAAAAATAAAATGATTATATTTGATAAGAGGGGTGATTGTACAAAAAATAAACCAACCACCTTGGCGTGTTTAAAAAAAGTAACATTCTGATTTTGAAGGTATGAAAATCTTTTCGGCTGACCAAATAAAAGAGTTAGATAGGTTAACCTGTCGCTTGCAGGGCATTTCACCTCTCGAACTTATGGAGCGCGCGTCGGTTAAATGCTTTAACTTTTTAATGACTGCCGTAAAGGCCGAAAAGTATGTTGTTTTTGTTGGAATGGGCGATAATGGCGGTGACGGACTCGCCATAGCGCGACTAATTTTGCTTGCTAATATCCCCGTTAAAGTTTTTGTGGTAGAATACAAAGACTCTTTTTCGCCCTCGGCAGAAGTCAATTACAATCGCTACCTCTCTTTAGGTGGAAAGTGTCAATTTATTACAGCAGCATCATCGCTCGAAGATGTTTTTCGTTCGGTTGATTCAGATACCGTTATTGTCGATGCCATTTTTGGTATTGGACTTAAAGGCTCTCTGCCAGAGTGGATTCACGACTGTTTCGACGCCATGGATGCAGAAACAAATGGCGCCAAAGCGGTTGTAGCAATAGATGTTCCATCGGGTATTTTATTCAACAATGTTGGTTTTGAAGTAGATACGCACAGCGGACAAGCCGTAGTGGTTAAATGCGAATATTTGCTCACATTTCAAACCCCCAAACTTCCGTTTTTCTTTCCCGAATACGGCCACTCCTTTCAAAAAATGGTCATCATCGACATTGGCTTGGAAGTTGAACACTATCTATACGAACATCAACACGACGAAGATACTCTCGAAAACCGTTGCCATTTCAATTATCTACCCGAATTCCCAACCCGAAAACGGGGAGTTCATAAGGGCAACTGCGGCCACGCACTCATCATTGCTGGCAGTTACGGCAAAATGGGCGCTGCGGTGTTGGCTACTCAGGCTACCATGCGCTCTGGTGCGGGTTTGGTAACCGCACATATTCCAAAATGTGGCTACAACATCATGCAAATTTCGGTTCCCGATGCCATGGTGAGTGTTGATGAATTAGACGATAGCATTAGTGCCTTACCCACCGACTTACTCAAATATGCCGCCATAGCCGTGGGGCCCGGACTAGGCACTGGGCAATTGGCCACTTCGGTTGTGAGCGCGCTCTTAACCCAATGTGCTCCCGCCGACATGGGCATTCTCTTGCTCGATGCCGATGCCATAAACATATTGGCCCAGAACCGAGAGCTAATAGACGATTTGCCCGTTAGTGCCATTTTAACCCCTCACCTTAAGGAGCTTGAGCGCTTAATAGGTGTTTCTGTCAGCGACTCACATTACACCCGTCTCATCGAAACCCGCAAGTTCTGCCACAAATATCTGGTAAACGTAGTCATCAAAGGTCCATATACTGCCGTGGTTTGTTCCAATGGCGATGTATACTTTAACTCATCTGGCAATCAGGGACTAGCAACCGCGGGTTCTGGCGATGTGCTTACGGGCATCATTACGGGCATCTTCTCCGAAGGATCTTGTCTGCCAGCGCAATCGGCCATTTGGGGCTGTTACATTCACGGTTTGGCCGCCGATATTATGGCCGAAACCATGGGGCACGAAAGCATAACCGCGTCCAAACTGGTCGATTACATAGGCATGGCCTTTAAACGGGTAGAAAAACGCCGCCCCTAGTTTCAGACATCTTTTTCATTCTATTGTGGCGTTCCCCTAGCGGGGCGTTCTTCCGCTTATTCCTTTTCTAATTCTTCCAGTTCCATTATTTCTCTATTAAGTTTTCTAAAACGTTCATAAATAGAGTATTTAAATGTATAATAAATTGAGGTAATCATTACCAGAATAATCAAAGAGGTTGGCACTATTGAATGGATTGAGAAAAGTGGTATTTGTGCCATTAAGAATATGCCAATCATTGCAAAAGGAGCCAAGAGGTATCCTATTTTAGTTATCTTAATCTTATATTTTTCAAGTTCGGTTATTTCTCTCTTAATGGTTAAAATAGGGTCAGAAAAATCAATCTTACAAATCAATAAGTAATATCTGATTGCCCAAATGTAAGTTGTAAGCGAAAATGCTGCAAATAGAGTTAATCCCATATAGAAGTCAATTGTAGAGCGAATTTGAATGTGTGGTACCAAAACCAATAAGATTAAACCAATAGGCAAAATCAAATTAATACCTGCTTTTATTTTAATCCAGTTTAGTCGTTTTTCAGGCTTTGATATTAGCATTCGTCTTAAAATCTCTTTATTTAGAAGTGTGTTGTCAGATATTTTCTTTTCGTGTTGTTCCCAAATGTGTTGTAATTCTATAAGTTCCATAATAATTAGATTTTTGTAATTGCTAAGTTCTTAATCTGTTCTTTAATCCGACCAATTCGCGTACCCACGTTAGTTTTCGAAATACCCATTATTTCAGATATTTCATCGTGTGAATTGCCATCGAGATAGAGTAAAATAATGGCTTTATTGATTTCATTCAACTCATCAATGCATTTATATAAAATGTCCGATTCTGATGAACTGTCTTGTTCAATAAGCCAAGGTAGAGTGTCGTTTTTTTTGAAATCATCGAAGAAGGAGAATAAGGAATCTCTCTTTTTCTTCCGATTGTAATTCATTGAAGTATTTAAAGCAACTCGATAAATCCAAGTGGATATTTTAGAATCTCCATTAAATTTCTCAAATGATCGCCAAAGTTCCAGAGCTATATCATTAATCAAATCCTCCCTGTCGTGAGAGGTTTTGGTAAAGGCTCTTGAAATCTTTATAATAATCCCAGTATTATCCTCGAAAACAGTCAGGAATTGTTCGCTCAATTTATCCTTTGTCATTTTTCATGTTGTTACTTTTAAATTAGTTTAAAATCTGGTTGTGTACACATTTTAATTAGTAACATATCTTGTAAAAAAATCACACTTGGCGTTGTTTTTTATCTCAGTCAAGAATTACATTTCAAAGGTATAGGAATTGTTAGGTTGTGCAACGGATGTTATTGTAGGTATTACTTCAACGCGATGCAATTGCGCAGTAGCCATGGGTTCTTGTTAGAGGTTAAGTTGATGTTTACCCAGATTTCTATTGCGGATTCTGGGTTTAATGCGCTAAGGTTGCGTAAGCCATTACAATCTATTTATTGCCTTCGCAAATGTTGCGCAAGGTGTCGTAACTATATTAATTGCTTGCGCAAACGTTGCGAAGGCAATTATTGTTTTTAGATAGCTTGCGCAACCTATCTAAAGAGTAGTGTAAGATTGTTGCTAGGTTGCGCAAGAAAAACTCGTCTAAAAACCACCTTGCGCTAATCGCATTTTGCTTGTTGTTTGTTTTGATGTTTACTTTTTTGTGTTATTTTTGAATGAATTAGGCCTAATAATAGGCTTAGTAAACCATTTCTTAATTTTAATAAAGTAACTATGATTAACAAAGCTCATTTTCCAAAGTTTCGCGTGAGTGAACTATTGCAGTATTTCAACGATGCGCTTAGCATCTGCGATAAAAACAATCCAGTACAATTACAAATTACCGATAAGGTAGAAATTGCCCGCGCCTCTGTTGTAGCTCTCGAAGGTACCTTTAAGCTCGATCAGGCTAGCGCTTTAAGTGCAGAGTTGCTGGCTTTAGACCAACGCCGCGATGCCTGTTTGACTGGTATTCGTATGTTTGCCGACGCTTGCACCTACCATTTTGATGCCGCCAAGTTAACCGCCGCAACTTCTATTGTTACGAGCATCGATAAGTATGGTAAAAATCTTGTAAGGATGAATTATCAGGCCGAAACCAGCACCATCAAAAGCATTACCGACAGTTGGATCAACGATAGTAAGCTAGCAAGCGCCTTAGAATTGTTGCAGCTAAACGATTGGGTTGCCGAACTGAAACTCTCGAACGAGCTTTTTAACAAAGCCTACCTAGCGCGGGTGGAAGAGAAATCGGTGGCACCACAAACCAACAGCGGTATTGAGTTGCGCAAATTGGCGGTGGATGCTTTTCGCGAGCTTACCAACAATATTTACGCTCGCGCAACCCTAACACCTGTTATTTACGATGCACTTATTAGTCAGCTCAACGTGCTAACCGACAAATATAACCAGTTGGTAGATAGTCGTGCGGCAACAACCACAAAACCATCTACCTCCATACTTTAGGTTTGATGTTATATAATTAAAAACCCCTTCTGGCCTGTGCTGGAAGGGGTTTTTTGATGGGTGATGTTATGTACGGTATAGTTAAGAATAATGGGTGGTTTCGGTTTTTCTCAACGCGATGCAATAGCGCAGTAGCCGTGTTTATAAATTGGCTTAGGCTCACAAGCGCAAATTCCAAAACCTCAATAGTGTTGCAACAATTAATGCTGAATCTTTCTCTTTAAAGGTTGTAAAACGATGTGATAGGAGGTTTCTTTTCCTTCCTTTTATTTCAATTTACCAATAAGGGTGTTCAGTTTTTAGATTGAAATGCTGCGCCATGTCCTCCTGTTTCGAGGGTGATTAACTCTTTGTCTTTTGATTTGCTCATTTTAAACAGATGTTTGCCCATAGGGTAAGCTAACGTGTTATCGTCTATGGCGTGCATAATGAGTAGTTTGTTGGTATAGGTGGTCATTTTTTGAGAATTTGATAGCTTCATCAAATAGTCGTCTGCGGTAATAGAAAGAAACGGTCGCATAAAGATTTTACTACCTCGTAGGTTGTTTCTTTTGATATTTGTTATCATATCTTTTGTGTTGGAGAAAGGCGAGACGAGAACAATTTCATCGAATTTGTTCTCAACGCCCAAATAGGTTGCATAAACCGACCCTAAGGAGTAGCCGATGGCTATTTTAGTGCCAACGATTTCGGGTTGAGTGTATTGATAAAAATTGGTGTTGTCGTTGAATTGGGTTTTAAATGAAATAGCGCCGTTGCTATTTCCATAGCCTCGGTAATGAAGGAGAAATATCTTTGCGTTGGTAGCTTTGGAAAGGGTTTTCAAATTGTCGAGAATATCAAAAATGCTTTCGAGGTTGCCAATGAAATAGTAGATTGTTTTGTTCGCTTTTATGGGTGTAAAGACAAAATATTCTAAGGTGATGGAGTCGTTTGGATTAAAATATTTTCTATTTATTTTTAAGCTATCGTCGGCAAATATTTCCTCTTTCTTGCTTTGGGCAATGGTATCGGCCTGATTAATTCGAGCAACTTTTTGCAAATTGGTTAGGGTTGAGTCTTTTTGAGTGGATTCGCGGTATTCTTTGATTTTGTATTTAGGCTGTAAATCCATTAGAGCCATTTTTTCGGTAATCTTAAAACTACAAGAGGAGATTAGTAGTGTGGTTAATAATAGTGCCAATGTTTTTTTCATAGTAGATTGTGGAGTTTTGTAAATATTTAAAATAAATGTAGAGGATTCAAAGGTATAACAATAGGTGAGTTTTGCAACGGCTCTTTATTTTTTAGGGTTTTGTTTATTGGGCATTTAACCTGGAGCTCCTGCTCGATTGCATCGCGTTGGAATTATTAACCTACACACGCGATGCAATTGCGCGGTAGCAAATGAGTAAAGTCTAATTCTTTTGTCCATAAAATTCAACCCATTGCCATGATAGCTCTCTCTGTTCATGTACAAATTCAATTTGCAATATTCTAGAGCCGAAAGAATACCTTCCATGATTTAGGCAATAGTTTGTTGAAATAATAGGAGGTCCATACAATACTATTTTCTCACCATAAAATTCAATTCTATTCATGAATTTACGGATGTATTGATTACTAAACGCAACTTCATTTCCGTTTTGAATGTAAGAGAATTTAATATTTGGTATTTTATCAATTATTGGCGCAATACTCAATGTAATATTCGATGAAATTCTATTATGGCTAATATCTACTGAATCTAATGAGCCTTTATATTCCCCATTTACCATTGACAGATCAAAATCCTCAATGACACCATCTTTCTCTGTTTTTACGCATTTAATCAATGATTTATCTGATACTTTAGGTAAAATAAACCAATGCAACATTTGAAATGCCTTATCGCCAAAACCAATTCCATATTTAACACACATAATATTAATAAGATATTCATTGGTGACAGTGTCTTTTTTTATATCGTACACGTATTCGGTATGAGGTCTGGTAGAAGGGTATATAGTGTATACACCAACAAGAGTTTCTTTTTCAAAATTAATAATCTGAGTTAATTTGTAATTAGTATCAAGGCAAATTGTATCGAGCCTCTCCTGAGAATTAATAAGGGTATAACTGATTTCACCATTTATCCATTCATGATGAAATGGTATCGTGGGGTTCTCAAAATTCTTAAAAGGACTGTGAGGGTCGACGATTTCCGCTATCACATAGTCTTTAAAATTCACTAGATTCGGGTTGATTGGTGCATCTTCACTGTTGTTGCACCCAACTGATAGCATTATTAGTAAGATGTAAAATGAGATTTGTTTCATAGTTTTTGTCGTATTTTATTTCTGGAGCTCCTGCGCGATTGCATCGCGTTGAAATTATTAACCTACACACGCGATGTAATCGCGCGGTAGCAAATGAATATTCGGTAGCCAATCATTAACCTATTTTTGGTTGTATTCAAACACGCCATCCCACGCTTCGTCTACACGCACAAGGGCTTGTTGGAGAGGTAGAACGTGCCATTTGCCGTTTATCTCTTCACCCAGACCAATGTTTTGAAGTTTGTGCAGTGCGTCTTCTACATCGAAATCGAGATTGGTATTTAGTTGATTTTGAAACCAAACTTCTATTTGTTCATCGAGTTCTTGGGCGGTAAGCGGTTGCGGGCTTCGGTGCAAAAAGGCGTATGCCAAAATGGTCTCTTTGAGTTCCTCCTCTTCAGATGAGTTGAGGAGCGAATAAAATGCGCCGCTGTTGTTGCCTAAATTTTTAAAGTAGAGGCTATCGGAAAGCATTTTGGAGTACTTTATCTTTTTGTTGATAAAACTGCTGTATTGGCGAAAGAGGTAAGCGCCCAAAACACCAAGCGCTATTAAGCCTTGGTTGAGTGAGGTTTTACTATTTAATAGATTGATGGCTTCGCCCGATTTATAGGCTCCATACATGGCCACTAATGCTGGAATAACTTTGGTGCTTAAGAGAGAAACACCACCACCAACACCGGGTATCCAAAACAACATTTTGTCGGTTGTGGACATCTTAGGAATAGCATTGGGAAATATGGTTTCGAGGTCGTTCTTAGGTACGCGCTTGAATATTTTTAAGACGATGCAACCCGGATCGAGCGGCTGTTTATTGGCAGGAACTTTTGCTTGGGTGAAATAGGCTTCATCGTGGTAGTTGAGGTAAATCATCACACGGTCGTAGTATTCAATCTCGACATCTTTCTTCCAGAAAAAGAACTTAGTTACCTTTTCGGTTGCTGTGTGTTGTCCGCGAACGTAGAGTCCATAATCTTTAAAGGCGTTAAAATCGATGTCGAGATTTAAGCCTATTAAGTCAGATTCGCTAAGGGCAGCCTCTAAGGTTTCTTGGGCAACAGGCGTGTAGTTACCACGCTCTAAAACTTTAATAAGCGTATCCTTAAATGTGGTGTGGTTACTTTTGCCTGTAAAAGCTGTGCGTTCGGCTACGCTTAAATCGGGGTCGAAGGCGGCATAATTTTGTTTCAACTGACGAATGAGGTTGAAGGCTTCGTAGTGGAAATAGTGTTCGAGAATATCGAATAGTTTCTTAAAATCTTCTACCTCCTGTTTGTTGGCGCTGTATTCGGCTATTTGTTTTTCGAGTAGAAATTCCTTATCAAAAGGAATGTACTGTTCGCGTTTCATATTGAATGGTGTTAAAGAAGTTGTTGGAAAAAGAGAATAAAGTTAGTGGTTATAAAATTAGAATCAAGAGAATGCAAACTATTTGTGGGGGAAATTGAGGCGGACGTTATGCGATAATGATTTTAAAAATTCCGCTAGAAACTTGGGTCGGGTTTACGTGAAGGATGGAAGCGGTAGCCCACAGCGGGGTGGTGAGGAACGAAGCCACCTCAGCGAGGACTACAAGCGGACAGCCTGACAGAAAGCGCCAAGAGATAGTTGACTTTATAAGTGTGACTAGAGGCCAGAGTTGCCGTGAACAGGCGCTTTGTGGCACGCCCAAAAAGAAAAAAGAGAGAGCCAGCATAAACCAACTCTCCCTTGTATTATTTTGAAGTGAGCGCTCTTAGCCGAGCAACTCTTTTGCAACTCGTGATATTTCGCGTCCTTCGGTTTTGCCAGCCAGCTCCTTCGAGGCAATTCCCATTACTTTGCCAATTTCTTTGGCCGACGTTACGCCTGTGCGGGCAATGATTTCCTTAATGGCGCTTACTAAATCTTCTTCACTCATTTGGGCGGGAAGGTAAATGGCAACTACGTTGGCCTCGGCAAGCTCTTGTTCCATGAGGTCGGGGCGGTTTTGCTCGCGGTAGATTTCGGCAGTATCTTTGCGCTGCTTCACCATTTTTTGCATAATTTTTAAGCCCTCTTCTTCAGACAAAACGGCGTCGACACTCTTGGCTGTTTTGGCTTCAATAAGCTCTTTTTTTAAACCACGCAAGGCATTGAGCGTGATTTGGTCGCGAGCTCTCATGGCACTTTTTATATCTTCGCTTACGCGTTCTATTAAATCCATAATTAATCTTTATTATCGTGTAAATAAGGTAGATCGTTAATTATTTGTCCGTTGCTACCAATGCCCGAACGGCCATAGATATCGGGGCCATTGGTGTTGTTGATGGCGTTGTTGTGCATGTTAAAAGCAGGTACCTGACGGAGTTTTTCCATAAAGGCTTCGTCATCGGCATTGTATTGTGTGTTGCGCGGTCTGCTATTGCCTTGGTTGGCCGACCTTTGTTGGGTTAGCATATCTGTTGAAGCAGCACGCCCATAAAGCTCCTCGTAACCTCTATTCTCCACATCTTTGCCAACTGGTGCGCCACTTTGAGGTGCAGAGTTGTAATTGTTTTGAGGATTTTGGTTTGTATTAGGGTAGTTTGGGTTTGGCATATTTTGTTGCGGTTGCTGATATTGCGGTTGTTGGCCATACCCTGCTTGCGCGCCTTGTTGTGGCATTCCCTGATAGGAGTTTTGAAAGTTTTGTGGTTGTTGCGGATAACCCATTTGTTGCTGCTGTTGCGGTTGTTGCATGTTGCGATTACCGCCATTTTGAGGCAAACTGGCCGAGCCAAATCCTGTTGCAACAATGGTTACTTGAATATCGTCGCCCAAAGAGTCGTCGTGACCAATACCGTTGATAACTTGCTCTACGGCAGCCCCAGCACGATGCGAGATGGTATCCATAATGGCACCGTATTCAACCATTGATATTGGTTTTGCACCAGCCGAAAGGTGAATAAGAACGTTTCTAGCTCCATTGATGTTGTTGTTGTTCAAAAGCGGACATTCGAGAGCTGCTTCAATGGCATCGCGTGCCCTGTCGGGGCCACTTGAACGGGCAGAACCCATGAGCGCCACACCACTTTTGCGCATCACGGTATTGACATCGGCAAAGTCAGTATTTACTAGGCCTGGACGTGTGATTATTTCGGCAATACCTTTGGCGGCAATGGTTAAAACATCATCGGCTTTGTTAAAGGCACCTAGAAGAGGTAGGTCGGGGAATATTTCCTTTAGCGACTCGTTGCTTATAACGAGCAACGCATCTACGTTGGCCTCAAGTTCTTTGAGTCCGAAGTATGCTTGCTCAATGCGTTTTACCCCTTCGTGATTGAACGGAAGGGTAACGATGCCAACGGTTAGAATATCGAGTTCTTGTGCTATTTTAGCAATTTCTGGTGCGGCGCCTGTTCCTGTACCACCGCCCATACCAGCCGTGATGAAGACCATTTTAGTGCCATTGCTCAATATTTTGATGATATCTTCGCGACTCTCAATGGCGGCTTGTTTGCCCGTTTCTGGCTTACTTCCAGCTCCCAAACCTTCGGTAATTGTAATTCCAAGTTGTAGTTTTGTAGGCACAGGACTTTTGGCCAGTGCTTGCTGATCGGTATTACAAACCATGAAATCAACACCGTCAATGCCTTGTTTGTACATGTAATTTACTGCATTGCTCCCACCGCCTCCAACTCCAATTACCTTGATGATAGATTTTGCAGCTTCTGTGCTGTCAAAAGGTAAAAGATCGTATGCTCCCATAGCTCTGATTTTTAAAAGTTTATATTATTTTTGGTCGATACAAAATTAGGATTTTAATTTAGATAGCGGTATCTTTTCCAGTATCCATTGCTTCATCATCGAAAATAGTTCCTACCGTTTTCACCAATCCACCCCAGAGGCTCTTTCCTTTAACTTTGGTTTTCTCGTTTCGGCCATTTTGCGACTTAGAACTGTTTCTTTTTGTAGCCCGTTCGTCTCTCTCAATCTCATCATCGGCAAAAAGTGATCTCTGTTCAGGTATTTGGAAGGGGCGTTCTATGCCTTCGAGCAATATACCTGTAGAGACTGCAAAATACGGCCACGACATAATATCGGTATCGCCCATAAAGGATGGATTGACGGGCAGTCCAACTCTCGATTCGATGCCTGTACGAGCGGTAAATAAATCGGCCACCTTGCGCATATAGGCACCACCACCCGTGAGAAGAGCACCGTAGCCAATGGCATCGTAGAAATTTGATTTACTTATTTCGTTAGCCACAAGGTCGAAATTAACCTCAAGACGCGCCTGTATAATTTGAGAAAGTCCTACTAAACTGAATTGCTTTTGTCCCATTCCATGTGAACCATCCACCAGAGGAATGATAGAATCTTCCATAATAGCATCGGTGAGTGCATATCCAAAATCGTGCTTCACCTTAGATGCCGCATTAAAAGTTATCTGTTTTAGGGCTTTAATGTCGTTGGTAACAATGTTTCCACCCATTCGGATGTTGCTTACGTGCAAAAGAGCATTGTTGTAATAAACGGCTACTTTGGTTAAGTCGGCACCTAAATCAACCACCACCACTCCAGCTTCTTTGGCATCATTGGATACCAATGTTTTAGCAGCAGCCACTTGGTGCAAGACAAAACCGTGCAGTTTAAGGCGTGCTTTTTCGGCCACTTTTTTGAGCATATTGAGCTGTTCAGAACGCCCTGAAACAATGATGAAATCGGCTTTAAGGGTATATCCTTTGTATCCCAGAGGGTTTTTTACCATTCGGTCGTCGAGCGAATAGCGCGTTACGAAAATATCGAGAATCTCGCGCCCTTCACGCTTGCTAGCCAAGTTTTGGTTACGCAACGAGTCGAGATCCGACTGAGTGATTGCCTCACGGTTGGCTACATCAATCACCGACACGCTCTGGCGCGATTCGATATGACCGCTAAAGCCGAAGAAAGCATCTACCACTCGCACGTCGAAACGCTCCGAGAGTTGGCGAATGCCAAAAGCAATGCTGGCCGCCGTTCTATCTACGTTGAGCACCTCACCATCTTCAAAATGTTCCGATGGCGTTACCATGGAGCCCAAAATTCGAAACTCCCGTTCGTTAACAAATCGTCCGATGGTAATAATAATTTTCGTATTACCTATATCTACTCCTGCGTATACTTGACTCGCCCTGCTCATAATATTATCCTTTTTTGGTGCAAACCACCTGTCCTTCAAACTTTATGTTAATCTTACTATAATTTTCCCACTCCTGCGCTTTGATACCCGTTTGGTAAAAACCCATGAGTGTTTTAAATTTATCTTCCATTCTATCTATTCCACCAAACACAATTACGTGGTCGCCAATTCTAGGGATAAGCGAGAAATCGCCGTTTGGTTCAACCGATATTTGCACTATTTGTGCCGACCAAAACGAA
>JAYVSA010000066.1:0-9375 GCA_043775765.1 Breznakibacter sp.
CTGGAAAAGTTGGTGTAAGGCCTTCTATTGATCACCCTCAGGAGTACGTCGACCATAATATATCGGTTACCTTAAATGTTTTAGAATATGCAAAGCGTAATAAAATAAGTAAGTTCATCTTTGCAAGTTCATCTTCAATATATTGGAACTCAGCAATTGTACCTTGGAGTGAGAAATTAGATGTAAGTGAGCCTATTTCGCCGTATGCTTTTTCTAAAAAGTCGTGTGAACTTTTGAATTACAGTTATCATCATTTATATAAAATTGATGTTGTAAACTTAAGGTTCTTTACTGTGTACGGGCCACGTCAAAGGCCAGATCTAGCAATAGCAAAATTTTTTAAATTAATAAAGGATAATTTACCGCTTCCTGTATATGGAGATGGGACAACGAAGAGAGACTATACCTTTATATCTGATATTGTTAATGGAATAGTCTTGTCGATGAATTATTTGCAAAACAATGTCGATGTTTATGAAATAATAAACCTAGGCAATGGAAATCCTGTTGAAATGAGCTCGTTAGTTTCCGAACTCAGTGAGCATTTTGATAACAATGTGCGTATTCAACGATTGCCAGAGCAACAAGGAGATGTTAAGTTTACAATTGCAGATATTTCGAAAGCAAAAAAGTTAATTAATTTTGAACCTAAAGTTGATTTCCGTAAAGGAATAAAGTTATTTGCAGAATCGTTGCTCTAAATATTGAAATAAAGAGGTTATGATAAAAGAGAGAGAGAATGTAATTAATAATTTTATTGCATTTTTAGATGTTCTGGTTGGTGTTTCAAGTTTTGGATTTGCACTATTAATTTTCTTTAGAGAGAGTGTTTTTGTTAATTCACGCGATTTTCAAATTATTGTAATTTTAATTGCAATAACTTGGTGGGTTTTATCTAAATCATTCAGTTTAAGTATCTTGCATCGGTCAAGACCGATGTCTGGCATTCTTTTTAATTGCTTAAGACTTTCCGTTTTAGGCACAATTGTGTTAGGCCTTTTAATCTATTTTTTGGATTTGAGGGATATATCAATACATATTATAAAGTTCTTCCTACCGATTAATTTAATATTGACATTTACGTTCAAAACCATTGTGTACGTATATATGCGAAGGGCTCGAGAACGCGGTAGAAATACACGAACAATATTAGTGATTGGAGATGATTCCGCTTTGGTTTTCATTCGACAGTTACAGGTTCAGAAGCAATGGGGATATCGAATAGTTGGAGTAATAGGGTCGGAATCATTAAAAATTCAAATAGGAGATAGTGTTCCGTTTCTTGATTCAAGCACCGATATATCAAAGATTCTTGAAGACAAGGTTATTGATGAGGTTGCTTATTGTAAAAACGAACCAATCATTAAAGAGGTAGAGGATTTGGTCTTTATTTGTTCCGAAGTGGGCGTCATTTTTAGAATGTATTCTCCATTTTTTAATATGCTTGCCAATAGAACCCATCTTCACTATTTTGATACTTTGCCGATGTTGACGATAAGCAAAGCACCAGGCGATTATTTTGAACAGTCGATAAAAGTGGCATTTGACTTTTTGACATCTTTGTTAATTCTGTTTATTCTTTTACCCGTATTTGTTATTATTGGAGCTATTATTAAATTGACCTCTTCAGGACCTGTTTTTTTTAAACAGGAGCGTGTTGGACTCATGGGAAGAAAGTTCTACATCTATAAATTCAGAACGATGGTTCAGAATGCTGAGGCGCTGAAAGAAGGGTTGCTCCATCAAAATGAGAGCGATGGACCGACGTTTAAAATGGATCGAGATCCACGCATCACTAAAGTTGGGAAGTTCTTACGAAAAACAAGCTTAGATGAGTTGCCTCAATTTATAAATGTGCTTTTGGGCGATATGTCAATAGTAGGGCCTCGACCACCAGTTCCATCTGAAGTTAAAGAATATGAGCGTTGGCAATTGAGACGATTATCTATGAAACCAGGAATAACTTGTATTTGGCAAGTGTCGGGAAGGAATACGGTTTCGTTTGATCGATGGATGGAAATGGATTTAGAATACATTGATAATTGGTCATTGAAGATGGATTTTATAATTTTCATAAAAACGATTAGAGCAGTATTAATAGCAAGTGGACGATAAAACATTCTGAGTGAGAAAGATTTTTTATATTAATATTGCGTTGTCAATTCTATTATTTGGGTGTAATTCAAAGGAGAATAAGTCTTTTAAAGTTCCGAATTCTTTAGTTATGGCTCATATTTTGGCAGATGTTCATATTGCCGAGGGTACACTCTCGATAAATAGTGCAACTTGCCCCTCAGATGAGCAAAGTGGCTACTATAAAGGTGTTCTTGACAAGTATGGATTATCTAAAGACAATTTTGATTCAGCCGTGGCATATTATTCCTCTAACCCCGACGAGTATCAGAGAATTCACGATAAGTTAATAGAAATACTTACCGCGAAAGAGCTAGAAGTACACTCTTTAAAAGAAGATAGTTCTAAATTTATTTCAAAGATTGTTCCTATTGGCAGAGATGATTTGTGGAAGGGTGAAAGGATTAGAAAGGTAAGTTCTGATTCGTTGAAGCTAAATTCGTCGTTTGATTTTCATGTTGATTCACTTGTAATTGGTGAAATCTGGCTGACTGTAAAATACAGAAGAAATCCTTCGGTATTTAATACTCCCAACATTAAAAACTGTTTAGGGGTAGAATATAATGATGGCGTTAAAGACTCTATTGTTACAAATATTGATTTCATTAACGGTGCAAGTGATAAATCCGTTGTTTTAAAGTTAAAAGGCAAAAGACTTAAACGAATTTATGGTGAGCTTGTGATTATACCATCAAAAACAAAGCTTACTATTGATGCCACTGATATTAGCTTAAAGGTGAAACAACCGACTCGTAAATCGGTAATAAAATAGCGATTTGGTGACTAGAAAAATCGCATCTCATTTTTATCTAAGTAACGAAGGGATATTTATTCCTTATCCAATAATAACAGTAGTAGATGGATTAATTACCAAAATAGAGACTTTCACAAATTTGCCTGAAATTGCTGGACTCGAATTTTATTCGGGTATTATCCTCCCAGTCTTTACTGATTTTCTATTCAATCCTTCATTGGAGATGTTGCAGCAGCATTCGTCTTGGACTTCCCTTTTAGTCTCGAAGATTGGTGTATATATAAAATCTAAAAATGAACATGACACCGTTCTTCTTTTGGATAAATGTATAGAAGTATCAACTCGTTTAACACTAGATTATTCGGGTGAATTAGATTATTTGCCCATTTTAGACCGGATAGAGAAAATGGTTCAAGCAGCTGTTTTTGAATCGCAACTTACGGGTATTGTTTTTTTTACTGCCACAACATCAGACTTTTTAAACTGCACTAATACATCAAGAATTACAGTGGGTGCCAAAGGGGAGTTTATCCATTGCGCCGATTTATCTTTATTAAAAAGTGGGTGTGCTGATAAGATGAGGTTCCTTAGACTAAAATAATAGGGATTTGTAATGCGTGTTTTGTATGGATTTTTCAATTAATAAAACTATTTTTGCACCAAAAATTTACTAAGCCTTTTGCCAATGCCAATGCATAAAAGGTCATAGAACTAAAAACTAATAGCGTGAAAAAACTAAATGCAGTTATTACAGCGGTTGGTGGTTATACGCCAGACTATGTTTTAACGAATGAAGAGTTAAGTAGAATGGTTGATACATCGGACGAGTGGATTATGACTCGAGTGGGTATTAAAGAACGCAGAATACTAAAGGGTGAAGGCAAAGGTCCTTCAGATATGGCAGCTTTGGCAATTCAAGAGATATTTGATAAAACGGGGACAAAGCCCTCTGAGATAGATTTACTTATTTGTGCTACCGTTACTCCCGATTTTGTTTTTCCTGCTACGGCAAATATTATTTGTGATAAAGTAGGCATTAAAAATGCTCACTCATTTGATTTAAATGCTGGTTGCTCCGGCTTTCTTTATGCCTTAGATACGGCTTCGCAGTTTATTCGTTCTGGCTCTAAAAAGAAAATATTGGTTGTAGGTGCCGATAAAATGTCATCTATTGTAGACTATACTGATCGTTCAACGTGTGTTCTTTTTGGAGATGCTGCTGCAGCCGTTTTGTTGGAGCCTACTGAAGAAGAATTTGGTGTATTAGATAGTATCTTGCGATCGGATGGTTCTGGACGTAACTATTTGCAAATGAAAGCGGGTGGATCTGTCAATCCGCCATCACACGAAACAATAGACAATAAATTACACGTTATATATCAAGATGGTCAGCCAGTATTTAAGGCTGCCGTTTCCAATATGGCCGATGTAGCTGCGGAGATTGTGGAACGTAATAATTTAAAGCCAGATGATGTTGCTTGGCTAGTACCGCATCAGGCTAATTTGAGAATTATTGATGCCACTGGACGAAGAATGGGAATTAATCCATCAAAGGTGATGATAAACATTCAGAAGTATGGAAATACAACAGCGGCAACTATTCCTCTTTGTTTGTGGGAGTGGGAGAAGCAACTGAAAAAAGGTGATAATCTTATTTTGGCGGCATTTGGTGCAGGTTTTACTTGGGGCTCAATTTGGCTTAAGTGGGGCTACGACAGCAAATAAAAACATAAGTGTATATTTCTTGTTAAGATATAATGAAAGAGGTGGTTTTCACCTCTTTTTTTTACTGTAAAATGGAGTTCTGTGAAAATAGGTAATATTGATTTGGGGGATAAGCCTCTTTTTTTAGCGCCGATGGAGGATGTGTCGGATTTAGCATTCAGAAAGCTGTGTAAACGATACGGCGCTGATATGATGTTTACCGAATTTGTATCAGCAGATGCGCTTATTCGTAGCATTGCATCGACATTACAGAAAACCACAATAGATGATTTTGAACGTCCAACAGGTATTCAGCTTTATGGTAAGGATATTGAGGCAATGGTGGAGGCGGCAAAAATTGCAGAGTCCTTAAAACCAGATACCATCGACATAAATTTTGGTTGTCCTGTTAAAAAGATTGCTACAAAGGGCGCTGGTTCTGGAATGCTTCGGGATGTTCCCAAGTTGATTGAAATGACTGCCCAAATTGTAAAAGCAGTAAATTTGCCCGTAACGGTAAAAACCCGTTTAGGTTGGGATGAGACATCAAAAGAGATTGTTTCCATTGCTGAGCAACTGCAAGACATTGGCATCAAAGCTTTAACCATTCATGGTAGAACTCGGGCACAGATGTACACGGGTGAAGCAGATTGGGCACTTATTGGTGACGTGAAGAATAATCCGCGCATGACGATACCCATTATTGGAAACGGAGATGTGACATCGCCTCAAATAGCCAAGAAAAAATTTGATGATTATGGGGTAGATGGAATTATGATTGGGCGGGGAGCCATTGGACGTCCTTGGATTTTTGAAGAGATTAAAAGTCTATTAGTTAATGGAGTTGAGTTAGCTCCTCCTACTGTCGAGGTTCAAGTGGCTCGATTGGCTGAGCAAGTTAGCCAAACTGTGGAGTGGATTGGTGAACGAGGAGGCATACTGCATTCGCGAAGACACTTAGCAACATCATTCCATGGATTGCCAGATTTTAAGCATCTAAAAATAAAGATGTTAAAAGCGCCTACAATGGCCGAATTGTTAATGGTATTGGACGAGATTCGAGAAACTTATAAAGGCTATTCTTGTACGTTTGAATAGTACTTTTTTACAATAACGCTTACTGGATACCAAACAGACAGAGCCGATACGGTTGTTACGGTAATCAAAACCAACAGCACATCGCTTAATATTAGCTCTACAGGATAGGCTTTAACGATGAAGGATCCACTGCCAGAGAATTGAACTATTCCAAAGTATTGTTGAATAAGAATAAGTGCAGAACCAATAAGTACTCCGCCCACAATGCCAATCAAAGTAATTAACCCCCCTTCGAGCAGAAAAATTTGAGTAATCGTTTTTCTATCGGCACCTATAGCCTTTAAGGTTTGAATAGACTCTTTCTTTTCGAAAATAAGCATCGATAAAGTACCAATGACGTTAAAAGTAGCAATCATCAAAATAAAAGAGAGAATAAGATAGGCCATTATTTTCTCAACCTTCATCATTTTAAAGAAGGTTTGATGTTGCTCTTGTCGGTTTTGAACTTGAAATTTATTGCCAAGTAGTTTGGATAGTGCAAGCTGAATTTCATCTGCGTGATTCTTATTTACTTTAACAGCAAGATAAGAAACAGCATTAGATGGGTATTTGAAGAGTTCATGAGCCATTTCGAGGTTAATAAGCAAATACTGTCCGTCGTAAGCGGCTTGCTTAACAGAGAAGAGGCCAACCGTGCTCACATAAGCGGTGGTGAATGATTCGGCTGGATTGGTGAGATTTACTTTTTTAGTACGGTCGGGGACATAAATAATAAGCGGACTTACAAAGTTTATTCTCAGAGAGAGCTGGTCGGCCAAAATAGCACCAATTACGGCTCGGTTTTGATTGTTGTATTTTACCTGATATACGCCATCAACAATGGTAGAGTCTATGTTGCTAACTTGTTGAAAAAGAGAGTCAACGCCGACTAACGTTGCAGGCATTTGACGCGTTCCAAATTTAAGTAATGCATTATCTTCTAGAACTTTAGATGTTACTTCTACCCCTTTAATGCTGTTAATGTTGGCAAGCATTTTTGCATCGAGATAAAACACTTTGCCTTGGGTTGGAATAATCTTTAAATCGGAATCAAAGTTGCTGTAAAGTGTTCCCACCAAATTATGAAGTCCGTTAAATACCGATAGCACCAAAATAAGCGCAATAGTGCCAGTAGCAACGCCCAGTATGGAAATCATCGAAATGATATTGATGATATTTTGCGACTTTTTTGCAAACAGATATCGCGTGGCTATCAGCAGTGGAAATCTCATATTACTCTTTAGAGGCAATTACCATTAATCCTGTGCCTTTATTGTTTTTAGTTACAATATCCATCCAATTAAAAAGATAGGCAAATGGGTAGGTAACCAAGTAATAAAACGGAAGTATGATAAAGAAGAGTTTTGAGGCATTAAGAACAGTAATTGGCACTTTCATAGAGAGTTTCCACGAGAGTGAACCCCAAAATCCGTAAGTATATTGGCATTTTATGTTTTTAAAACCAGCACGTTGAAGCTTTGCAGTCATATCGTCAATCCCGTAACCATCGCGCACGTGTTCGTCAATAAAACCACCTTCGTGGTCGTGATCGTCATTATCTGAACCACCTTGATCTGATGGAGTTGAGATGAGCAACGTTCCACCTGTTTTGAGCGATTGATAAAAGTTTGAGAAAACAACTTCATCCTCTTCAATGTGTTCCATCACATCTACAGAAAGAATAAGGTTGTAACTATTGGGTTTTAAAAATTTTGTTAAGTCGGCGTATTCAAAAAAGACGTTCTTGTTCGCGTTAATTTGCTTAAAGAACTGGTTGCAATCGGCAATTTGTTCTACTTTAACATCGACCCCTAAAATTTGATACTCTTTTTGTAAAGATGAGATATACCAGCTGTATTGTCCAAAACCTGAACCAGCATCTAAAATTGAGGCATTTTCATTGGCGCCAACTTTCCATTTTTTAAGCGCACGTTTAATGTACCAAGCGCGTAAAAGCAACAAGTTGAGTAATTTATAAAACAGAATGCGCAAAAAAGGATGCTTATTAAAAACCTGTCCGAGGCTTTTTTTAATTGGATCGTATTGCATTGTAGATTACTTTAGAAGTTTGTCGATGTTTTCTAAATAATCGAGCGAATCATCGGGAAAAAACTTAAGTTCAGGAATGATGCGAACTTGATTGCCAATGCGCGTGCCAAGGATATGACGAAGCTTAGATTTATTGGCTTCGAGACGGTCGAAAATTTCTTTTGTTTTTTCAGATGGAAAGATGCTAAGATATATTTTCACAACGCTCATATCGGGCGAGATGCGAACAATTGATGGCGTAACCAAAGCGGCTGAAAGAATTTCGCGAAACTCTTTCAAGAATATATCGCTAATTTCCACCTGAATGAGCTTTGAAACCTTTTTTTGACGAGTAGAATCCATAAGTAATAAAAAAGTGCAAAAAGATAATTTTAAGGTGCAAAGTTACTGATTTTTAGGGTAATTTGGATGGTATTTTTTAAAATGTAGAAATTCATCAATAAATTGAATAATTGAGCCATTTTTTCTCTCCTGAGTCATATCTTTGCACCACAAAACTGCATTATGGCTAAAAAAGGATCATCGCAAAATATATTAGACTATTTCAAGGAGTTTTATACCAATTGGATAGCTAAATTTAAGAAGAATTGGAAACGACAAACGGTTATTCTTGGACTTCAATTGGCTGGATTTGGCGCCACAATGCTTTTTCTTTTGTTGATGTTTGTTTACTTCGGATTTTTTGGAGCCTTGCCAAATGTAAAAGAGCTGAAGTCTATCAAACAAGATTCGGCTTCCGAGATTTATAGTCGCGATTCGAAGTTGATGGGGAAGTACTACATCGAAAATAGGTCAACCATCCGGAATAATCAAATATCTAAAAACGTTAAAAATGCCTTAGTGGCAACCGAAGATAGTCGCTTTTTTCAGCACAATGGAATTGATTTGATTAGTTTGGCTCGTGTTATTTTTAGGTCGATAATTTTGATGGATCACTCACAAGGAGGAGGAAGTACTATAAGTCAGCAGTTGGCCAAGAACCTTTTTCCGCGCGATGGGGATGGTATTTTTTCATTAATGGTGAGTAAAGCAAAAGAGATATTTATTGCGTCTCGACTGGAAGACATCTACACAAAAGATGACATACTCACATTTTACCTCAACACCGTTCCTTTTGGCGAGGATGTGTATGGAATTGAATCGGCGGCCGAGCGTTTTTTTAGTAAAGACTCCAAAGATTTGAATCCAGCCGAAGCGGCTACACTGGTTGGCATGTTGGCCGCCAATACGGCATATAATCCACGCCTATTTCCCGAAAAGTCTATGAAACGTAGGAATTTAGTCCTCTCGCGTATGGGTGAGGCTAAGTTTTTGAAGTCAGAGGAGGTGAGTAGATATCAGCAAATGCCTATAAAATTGGTATACTCGTTTCAAAATAGAAATACAGGAATTGCCCCATATTTTCGAGAGAAACTAAGGCTCAGAATAAAAGATTTGTTGGCAGATAAGTACGGCGATAAATATGATTTGAGCAGAGACGGACTAAAAATTTATACCACCATTGATTCGCGCATGCAGGCTTACGCCGATGAAGCCGTGAAAAAACAGCTACAAGGACTACAAAAAGAGTTCAATGAGCAGTGGAAAGGGCGCAATCCGTGGAGTAGTAATGAGGGCATTTATATTCGGGCTTATAGAAATAGCATCCGATATAAGCA
>JAYVSA010000067.1:0-3942 GCA_043775765.1 Breznakibacter sp.
GCCGTGAAGGAATTTTTGCACGTTGGCGTATAAAAAAGATCCTTCAATGGCAAAATAGATGAATGTAAAAAGGGAGACAATGAGTATTGGCGTGCGTCGGAGCATGAGGTAATAGCCCATTAATACGGTAGTCATGAGCATGGTAATGGTAATGGAAAGACCATAAGCGGCTTCCATATTGCTTGAGGTTTGGAAAAACAGTACCACGGCACAACAACTGGCAAATAAGAACCAGTTGAGCACAGGAATGTACATTTGTCCTTTGGCGGTAGATGGATATTTGATAAGCATTTTTGGCCAAAAGTTCAGAGACATGGCCTCACTAATTAGTGTGTATGAGCCGCTAATTAGTGCCTGAGAAGCTATTACTGCAGCAATGGTTGCCAGGCCAATACCAAAAGGTAGAAAGGCAGATGGCATAATTGTAAAGAAGGGATTTGTTTCTGGGACAATGCTGCTTACATGCGATAAAACCCAAGCGCCTTGTCCTAAATAATTAAGGATAAGCATTGATTTTACGAAAATCCAGCTCACCCGAATATTGTGAATTCCACAGTGACCCAAATCGGTATAAAGAGCCTCGGCACCTGTTGTACAGAGAAAAACGGCACCTAAGAGGAGAATGCCTCCAGGGTGGTTGGTGAGCAATTCGTAGGCATAATAGGGGTTAAAGGCTTTAAGAACAATAGGGTTTGGTATAAGGGCAAGAAGTCCGAGGATGCCCAACATGCTAAACCATATAACCATGAGTGGGCCAAACGATTTGCCTAAAAAGGATGTGCCGAATTGTTGTACAATAAAAAGTGCTGTGAGAATGAGAATAACAATTGGGATAACCGATATTTCTGGATTTATGATTTTTAAACCTTCTATGGCTGAAACCACCGTAATGGCTGGGGTAATGATGCCATCGGCCAGTAGAGTACTGCCACCAATGATAGCAAAAATGTAGAGCCACGAACTTTTTCTGCGCAGGAGTGCAAAGAGCGAGAAGATACCCCCTTCACCACGGTTGTCTGCTTTAAGGGTTATCATGACATATTTGATGGTGGTTTGAAGCGTTAGAGTCCAGATGATGCAAGAGAGTGCTCCCAGAATTAAGTTCTCATCGACTACTGGAGAAGCCCCCAAAATAGCTTTGAGAACATATAACGGCGAGGTGCCAATGTCGCCATAAATGATGCCTAAACTCACCACCACACCAACAAAGCTTAACTTTGTTAATTTATCTTTCAAATGGCCCATAATGTTCTACTTATTTAAGTTTTTTATTGATTTTTTTCGAATGGAAAAATATATAAAATTGAGATACAAACAAAGTTTCTGCGAGTTCATTTGAATATTGTTTTGTTTTGTTGTGAAAATAAATAGGGTTTGTGTTGTAAAAAAATGGTTTTTAAGTCTTGTTGTGGTGAAAATTAAGGGGTGTAAGTGTTGGTGTTGAGTAAAAAAATGTTTTAACCTCATTCGAAAACGTTTATTGTTGCAGAGAGTATTTTATTCTTAAGAAATTTAACTTTATGCTTGTATTGATTCATTCCATTCCAATAACGTCATCGAAAAAACAATTCCTATTATTTAAAGGTAAACCCAATGGCTATTTTAATGGCCCAGTTCTCAATTTCATGAGACAAATGGTAAGGGCCATAGCGATAATAAACTCCAAAGCCATATTTGAAAAATAGGTTTTTAAACAAATTATCCAAAACGATTCCCGACTCATAGTATCCTTTTTCAAAACTATTTGAGCTATGACCCTTAAGAGAGCCAAAAGCCACTGAGGTATTCAAAAAAAGATTGGGTTTAAAGCGTTGTTTCGTATTGCCAAATAGGGGGATTTTATGACGAAGAAAGCCCACGACAAAGAGGTTCGACATAAATTCATTTGGGCGCATGGTGCTCAGTGAATATGGCACCTCCACTCCAAAACGCGAATAGGTGCCAAATGCACCATAATAAAGAGAGAATGGAACAGCTCCAATGATAGTACCACTCGTTAGCCGAACGGCCGTACTCATGGAGCCCGCCGTGTGAAAGCTCATTTCTGCTTGAGCTTCTATTTTATGGCCATTAAATTGATATGACTCTAACTTGCCTGTTAAATAGGTGTAATTCAACCACACGTAAGGCGATGAAGAGGGCAAAGCGCTTTTGCCTAAGGATGTTTGAATGAACTCCTCCTTATAAACCCATCTAGTACGTGTGCCTATTTCATAGTAATAAAGTGTTTTTAAATTGTTGTTCAGTAGAGATGTGTCGGCATCGGAGGCTGTGTTGTTTGAATGTGTACTGAGCTTATTTACAAATAGACTTGCTTTGAAATCGCGAGCAAAACGAGACGACATCTCCACAGAGAATCTCTTGTAATGCTTCATGTTTGATCTGAAAAATCGGCCAAAAGCTTCACTTGAGCCTAGCGGATATCCATCGATGAATGCGAACCCATTGGTTGGAAAAACGTCTTCGCTATAAGAAATGGCAACTTTGGTTTGATATTTTTGCTTAAATGTATACTCTAATGAGCTTCCCCACTTTCCCTTTTTATCACCCAACCCAAATCTGTAATATCCGCCGAATGTGTAGTCTTTGCTCACGGAAGAACTGGTATAAAGCCCCATTCCAAGCGTGAAGCCTTCACTTCGGTTATAATCTAAAATCTGTGTGTAGTCTATTTTTAAAATGCCCAACGGAATGTATCCTTCGGCTACAGAGCGCCCCCAACGAGTCATTCTGTCGAAATTATTGGCTTTGCCCAAACTGTCTAGTTTGGTAAAGGTAATAGAGTCTTTTGCCGTTAGAGGTGTAGCTCTAAAATTGGCTAATTGAATTGTATCTAGAGGATTGTAGTAAATATCTTGAGTTAAAGTTGTGCGAGAAAACTCCTCTTTGTTGATGTTGGGCGTGAAATTAAAAGACGTGAAATAACTTTTAGATACACCTATCAGCGGAAGTGCATTGCCCTTTCCATCAGAGACATTGCCTAGCTGAATTCCGGACTCGATTAATGAAGGAAACCAAAGGTTATCTCTCTCATTTTTAAATGTTTGTCGCATAAAAACTTTGTTACTATTGCCATTGATAAACCCATTTGCCTCCACCTGAACAATGGCATAGTTTTTACTCTCCACCTGAAAAGATCCATATAAACCATTAAACGTTATTTTGTTTTTGGGCGAATACTTAATGTTAAAAATGGTATCTCCACCAACGGAAAAGGTTGTATCAACAAGTTTAAATTGATAGAGTTTCAACCCCATGTCGGAGACGGGATTAAGATATTCTGTATTTAAGAGTTTAATCTGTTTTTCAGAAAAAGAGAAGGGCTTTAATTGAGCTGGGATAAACTCTAATGATGGTTGTTTAAATCCGCTCACTCGCCCAGTAATAATCCTCTCATTATTTAAATTGGGTGCCGCATGTTTGAGCTCCGTTAGAGACTCTATGAGAAGAAGGTGGTTTTGTTCGGCATAGTTTGTTGCCTCTTTAACTGCGGGCACATTTGGAAATAATGCGAGTTTGGCGGTATCGAAATCAAAAACCATTTTGCTGTAAATATAACAGCTGTAATCTTGAACTTGGTTGGGATTGGTATCCGGAAGATTTTCCTTTACGCGAGCCATGATGTGAGATGCATCATTTGAGGTTGGATAAACGTCTACATCTCCTAGGTTGTAACTCCTTTCTTCTAACTCAATAATAGACGATTCGAAAAGAGTATTGAAGGAAATTCTCTTTTTTCGAACGCTCATTCCGTCAAAGATAATGGTGTCGGCTTCTAAATCGGAAGTGAACGAGAAATACCCAGCAATATCACTTAGAAATGTATTTTTACTTCCAGGAACAATAATATTTACATACGAAAGAGGCAATCCTGTTTGTGCGCTAACGAGTTGCCGTTTGATAACTTTCTTATTGCTGTTTTTAGTTTGTCCAAATAGTGAG
>JAYVSA010000068.1:0-2481 GCA_043775765.1 Breznakibacter sp.
ATTGTTGAATAAGTTCGGCGCTCCCATCATTGGACGCATCCTCGGCCACAATAATCTCAAAATCAGAATACGTTTGATTGAGAATACTCTCAATAGCCTCATCTAAAAATTCTCTATTTTTGTAACAGAGCAGAACAATGCTTACCTTATCTTTTATGTACTCTTTACTCATTAATAACTTAAGTTTGAGGAATATATTTCAATAACCCTTTTTCTCTACTTTTGATAATTCTCAATGGATTGCCACCATAAATCATCCACTCCTCTAAAGAGTGTCTTACATAGCTCATAGCTCCTACAGCAACTCCTTCTTCAATGGTAAGATTGGGCATAATAACTGTTCCTGCACCAATTTGTGTATATCTTTTAAGAACGACCTCACCGCCTGTTACATTGGAGCACTCTTCAGGCACCATTGGGCTTATTAAGAAGTTACCCCCAAAATCGTCTGAAGCGCTAAATATAGTGCATCGGGGCGACAGGCCCGTATAATCTTCCATAATAATACCAAACTTACCATAGAGGGCCGAGTAGGCCGCAAGGTGAATTTGGGAGCCAAGAGTAATAGTGCCCGAAAGAATGCAAAAATCATCTATGCGTACATTTGAACCAATAGAGATTAAATTCGGACTAAAAATCGATGCTTTATCGGAAATTAATACATTGGAGCCAATGGATTTAAAACCAATATTTTTTAATTGCTCTGGTGTAAGAAAAGGCATATTTGAAGATTTTGACAACGAAATTTCAACTAAATCAATTCATGTTAATTTGCGCTAATTAACTCCGTTGATCTTCGATTCGTTGATGTAGTTTTTAGTCAACTAATTATCTCTAATTAAAACTAATGCAAATGATTAATTCGTTTTAATTGGCGCTAATTCGTTGATATTTCATTTTATGTCAACTAATTTTCTCGAAATAAAACTGATTACAATGATTGATTCGTTTATGTGTTTTAGTCCTCAAAAAATGAACTATTGACGATTCTTTTGTATTGTAAACTTGGTTTTCCAAAATTAATGAGAATTCCCAGTGGTTCATTTGTGGCTTTAAGATAATTTATAAGCTGAGATTCGTGCTCAGAAATTAAATTATCTAATGCTTTTAATTCAATTATTATCTCTTCGAAGCAGATAAAATCAGCTCTGTAATACTTGTCAAGTTACTCGCCTTTGTAAAAGATTTCTATAGCCTGCTCTTGCTTATGCGGTATAGATTGTAACTTAAGTTCCTTTGCTAAGGCCGATTGGTAAACTGGCTCAAGAAAGCCATTTTTAAGCACATTGTGTACCTCCATAGCTGCACCAATAATTTGATAAACTTCCTCTTTATATATTAATGGTGATTGCATAGAAATTTTATTTTATCAACTTATTATCTCTAATTAAAGCTAATGCAAATAATCAATTCGTTTTAATTAGCGCACATTCGTTGATGTAGTTTTTTGTCAACTAATTATCTCGAATTAAAGCTAATTAGTTGATGTTTAATCTGTTATTCAACTAATTATTCTGTGTTCTAAGCAATATTCTTATAATCAAATCCTGATCTTCCTGTTTTAGCGTGTGGTAAAGAGGCAAGCAGAGTATTCTTGTTGAAATATTATCACTAATAGGGGTTAATTGTCGCTCTACGTAGTCAAGAGTAGAGAGGGATGGGTAAAAGTATCGGCGAGGATAGACCCAATTAAGCTCCAACTCCGTTTTAAAATGCAATAACTCCTCTTCCGACTTGAAAAGAATAGGAAAATAGGCATAGTTATAGCCTGCGCCAGGGGTTATTTTTTGAAACTGGACTCTTAAATTTTTAAGCTTATCTTGGTAATAAAGAAATTGCTGCTTACGAACCGTCAATATTTCATCGGCATACTTAAGATTACACAATCCCATGGCGGCATGAAATTCAGAGTTTTTTCCATTTATTCCCACACCATCAAAGGACTCATTTGTCTTGAACCCAAAATTACGTAATTTAGAAAGGCGGTAGGTGAGTTCTGGTGATGTTGTAACCACAGCACCACCCTCAACAGTATGATACAATTTAGTAGCATGGAAACTCAAGGTACTGATGTCGCCATAATTAAGAACCGATTGCCCTTTATAAGTTGTGCCAAAGCAGTGAGCCGCATCGTAAATAACTTTCAAATTATGCTTCTTTGCAATGAGCTCTATCGCTTCAATATCACATGGATTACCAAACACATGGGTTGCTAAGATAGCTGAGGTCTGTGGTGTAATAACCCGCTCAATGGAGCTTGGACTAATATTGTACGTAAGAGGATCAATATCGGCAAATATAGGTTTGCAATTTTCCCACACAATTGTAGACGTTGTTGCAATAAAAGAGAAGGGCGTGGTAATAATCTCTCCCGTTATCTCAAGCGCTTTAATGGCCATTTGTAGCGCAATAGTGCCATTATTTAAAAAGAGAAGATGATTAACCCCGAGGTACTCTTTTAGTCTTAGCTCCAAATCGCTC
>JAYVSA010000069.1:0-1741 GCA_043775765.1 Breznakibacter sp.
TAATTCGAGCCACAACTTGCTGACCTTCATGGAGTTTAACCTTGTTGAGTTCTTCCGACATGAAATCGTCGTAAGAAGAAGCTATCTCATTCATCATTACTGAAGCTAAGAGACTTAACTCAACCAGCTTATGAGAATAAATAACATTTACTAACCCAATACCAGTCATTACCGATGTTCCATTAGTGAGCGCTAAACCTTCACGAATGTGCATTTTTATGGGTGTAAGATTGAGTTGTTTGAGCACACTCTCGGTGCTACGAAGTTCGTTTTTATAGAAAACTTCACCTTCGCCAATTAAGGTAAGAGCAATGTGAGCCAATTGTACTAAGTCGCCACTGGCACCAACGCTTCCGTGTTGTGGTACCATAGGGGTAATATCGTGGTTGATGAAGTTTACCAGTAGGTTAATAAGTTCTGGGTGAACGCCCGATTTACCTTGCGATAACGCCCCAACGCGTGCAATCATAGCTGCCTTAATGTAAATTGGCGCTATTGGCTCGCCTGCACCACTGGCGTGCGAACGAATGATATTATATTGAAGTTGTTTTAATGACTCTTCCTCCACACGGTACTGAGCCATAGGCCCAAAACCAGTATTTATTCCGTATATCACTTTATCTTTCGAAAAGTGTTCAAGAAATTTGTAGCTTTCTAATAATCTTGCCGGCATTTCTGCTTCTAGAACGAATTTTTCGTTTCTGAGTAAAATGCCGTAAATTGTGCTTAAATTCATGTTAATGAGGCGTTTGTGTACATTGATGTTTGTGCTTTGTGTACATAAGTCGCAAAAGTAATGTTTTTAAATTTATTAAAAAAGAGCTAAAAAACCTTTTGGAACTATTCATAGGTAAATTTAGGAGGCTGTTTAAACCTTAACTGAGCTCCTCTTTTTTAAAACCTAGCAGGTAACCCCCACCTCCCGAACCACAAAGTTTTAAATAGAATGCATCTGTTTTTAAACCCTCTTCCCAAATAGGAATTATATGTGGTGGAATTTGGTTGATGAAGTATTTTAGTTGCAATTTGGAGAGCTTCTTAATTTTGCTCAATAGGTTAGTCCCTTTTTTATCTGAGGTTAGTTGTTCAATTATTGAGTTTACAAGCGGATTTATCTGATTTTCAATAACATCACGGTATTCGAGGTTTGTAATTGTTTGTTTAAATTGTTGTACCAAGGGTGCTGTTGGTGAGGTGGTTTTGGTATCGATAAGAAATGGCTTAATGCCCATTCTGGAAAAATTTATCTCACCTTCGAAAATTGAAATGTTAGATAATGAATTGATAATGAGTGATTTGTTTTGAAAAATAACCAATGGATCTATGCCAGAGCTTTCTCCATGAAAAAAAGCTTCCATCTGTGCCAATTCTCTTTTCTGGACAGTCAAATCGCTACTTTCATTTTTTCTGTATTTCTGATAAATAGCTGCTACCACAGCACCACTGCTCCCAACGCCGTATCCTTGCGGTATGTTAGATTGAAATGAGATGCCGTTGTTGCAATCTTCTAAAAATTTTGGGCCATCAATAAAATTAAAATTAGAACTGGAAGTAAGGTGTATGGCAAATTTAAGCAACTCTTTATTTGATTCTTTAGAGATTGAATTCTTAATCTTCTTTTTTATGCGTCCGCCAAAAATTGGAAGTGGCACCGCAAGAGCTTTAGAACCCACCAGAAGCGTGTACTCTCCAAAGAGGATTATTTTTGCAGAGAAGGTGGGTTTTGCTGCTAAGTAGTTCA
>JAYVSA010000070.1:0-2612 GCA_043775765.1 Breznakibacter sp.
GGTGCCGATGCCGAAATGGAAGAGTTGATAGTAGAGCTTATTGCCAACCATACAATTGGGTAATTGCTACCTGAAAACAAGCTAAATAGGATATTTACGTAATGAGAAAATATTAATTGAAATGAATAACGTAATTGTAATTTGCGAATTAGAAGATGGCAAGGTGGTTGATGTGAGCTTGGAGTTATTAACCAAGGGTCGTTCACTTGCTAATCAATTAAAATGTAAACTCGAAGCGGTTGTTTTGGGTTATAATATAAGTGGCATAGAGAGCCAAATAGCCCCTTATGGTGCCGACATTATTCATGTTGGCGATAATAAGGAACTTGCTCCTTATACCACATTGCCTCATACATCGGTAATAGTCTCTCTTTTTAAAGAGATTAAACCACAAATTGCTCTTTTAGGCGCTTCGTCTATTGGACGTGATTTAGGTCCACGCGTTTCATCGGCACTTTATAGTGGTTTAACAGCCGACTGTACTTCGCTTGAAATTGGTGATCATGAGGAGAAAAAAGATAATAAGGTTTATAAGAATTTGTTGTATCAAATACGTCCAGCTTTTGGAGGTAACATTGTTGCCACAATTATCAATCCCGATTGTCGTCCACAAATGGCCACTGTGCGTGAAGGTGTGATGAAGAAAGAGATTTTTTCAGTATCGCACAAAGCATTAGTTGCACCAATAGAGGTAGATAAAATTCTTAAACCAGAAGATTTGGTTGTGAAGGTTATTGAGCGTCACATGGAGAAATCAAAAGTAAACATTAAGAATTCGTCTATCATCATTGCTGGCGGATACGGAATGGGTAGCAAAGAGAATTTCGATAAGCTTTATGAGTTGGCTGAAGTGCTTGGTGGTGAGGTTGGTGCTTCACGCGCGGCCATTGATGCTGGTTACGCTGAACATGAGCGTCAAATTGGTCAAACAGGTGTTACTGTTCGTCCAAAGCTTTATATTGCTTGTGGTATTTCGGGTCAAATTCAGCATACGGCAGGTATGGAAGAGTCGAGTATGGTAATTGCCATCAACGACGATCCAATGGCGCCTATCAACAAACTTGCTGATTATGTGATTACTGGCAACGTTATGGATGTAATTCCTAAGTTGATAAAATACTATAAGAAAAACTCAAAATAGAGCTTTTTGCTAATTGTTAATTTGTTGAAATTGAAAATCTTGGCGAAAGCCAGAAAATTAAAAATACTATGGCGAATTTTTTTCTAGATAATCCCGAGCTCAAGTTTCACTTGACTCATCCCTTAATGAAAAAAGTAGTTGCATTAAAGGAGAATAACTTTGCTGACAAGGACACGTTTGATTACGCTCCAATGGATTTTGAAGATGCCATGGATAGCTATGAGAAGGTGCTCGAAATTGTTGGTGAAATTTGTGGCGATATTGTTGGGCCTAATGCTGAAAGCGTTGACCATGAAGGGCCACATATTGTAAATAATGAGGTGGTTTATGCTAAGGGAACTCAGCAAAACCTCGATGCGCTTGTAAAAGCGGGTTTAATGGGTATTACGCTTCCTCGCCAATATGGTGGGTTGAATTTCTCTATTATTCCATACATCATGGCAGCCGATATTGTTTCTCGCGCTGATGCTGGTTTTGTGAATATTTGGGGACTTCAAGATTGTGCCGAAACCATTAATGAGTTTGCTACAGAAGATCAAAAAGCACGTTTCTTACCTCGTATTTGTGGTGGCGAAACGGCTGCTATGGATTTAACTGAGCCTGATGCAGGTTCTGACTTACAGGCGGTTCAACTGCGTGCTTATGAGAAAGACGGCAAATGGTATTTAAATGGCGTTAAGCGTTTTATTACTAATGGCGATGGTCATGTGGCTCTTGTTTTAGCTCGTTCTGAAGCTGGCACAAGTGATGGTCGTGGCTTGTCTATGTTCATCTACGATAGAGCTCACAAGGCTGTTATTGTTCGTCGTTTAGAAAATAAAATGGGTATCAAAGGTTCACCAACGTGCGAATTGGTGTTCAAAGATGCTCCTGCAGAATTAGTGGGTTCTCGTAAAATGGGACTTATTAAATATGTAATGGCGTTGATGAATGGTGCTCGTTTAGGTATTGGTGCTCAATCGGTTGGTGTTTCAGAATCGGCTTACCGTGAGGCTATTAGCTATGCCAATGAGCGTAAGCAGTTTGGCAAGAGCATTATCCAATTCCCAGCCGTATATGAGATGCTTGCAACCATGAAAGCAAAATTAGATGCTTCTCGTACGTTGTTGTATGAAACATCTCGTTTGGTAGACATCTATAAATGTTATATGGCTATCTCTGAAAAACGCACTTTAGAGAAAGAGGAGAAGGAGGAGATGAAGAAATACCAACGTATGGCCGATTTCTTTACCCCGCTTTTGAAAGGTATGTCATCTGAATATTGTAACCAATTGGCTTACGATGCCATTCAAATACATGGCGGTTCTGGCTTTATGAAGGATTATCCAGTAGAGCGTATTTATCGCGATGCTCGTATTACTTCAATTTACGAAGGAACCACTCAACTTCAGGTTGTTGCAGCTATTAGAGGCGTAACGACTGACGGTTATTTAGAGCGTATTCGTGAATATGAAGCAATGGATTTGAAGCC
>JAYVSA010000071.1:0-7674 GCA_043775765.1 Breznakibacter sp.
CCCCAAAAGTTGGCTGAGTTGAGCAAGATACTATCACCTGAGATTCAGTTGGATATTGTGGATTGGATTACCAGTTATAACGGTTTTATATCTCCTTCAAGAGCAGAACTTATTTGGAAGGGGATAAAGAATCCTATACCCGACTACTGTACCGACCCAGCGAAGAGTAAATATATCTTTCCGCTCTCATGGGGTTTTGACAATGAGGTGCTTAATAGAACGGTTCAACACAAAACATATCCTATTGCTTTGCAACTCAACGACTCTATTAATGGGCGATGGTTGCCTTCTGGGTTAGATTTGGCGGCAGTAATGGGGAGTGATTTGGCGGATAATTTATTGGCCTCCGATTACCAAAAATTTCCTAATCTAAAACATGTAATTGAGAATCTGAAATCTGAATTTAACCAGTATAATCCCTCATTTGCAAAAGATAATAATCTCTATAATCTATGGCTTTCAGCCTTGTCAACACAGTGGACCGATACTCTAAAGTCGATTAATAACAACAGCGATTCGGCTATTTGGCAGGCTAAAAGATTGCAAACAGGACTTGCCAGTTGGACAACACTTCGCCATACTACTGTTTTGGTTAATGAGCGAACTGGTGCAGAGGCTGGCGAGGGTGGATACTACGAAGAGTTGCTGCTTAAAATGCCACGTGGCACGGTGGAGGCAGATTCGGCAACATTTGCTGCTATTGCCAACCTTTTTGAGCAGGCAGAGAGCTATGTGTCAACCCGTAGTTCAAATTTAAAGGATATCGATTCTTATGAAGTTAAGGCTGAAAAGTCGCTCTATGATGGTATGTTATTGCGCATTGTAGAGGCTAAAAATGAGGCACGAGACTTTAGCCACATGGCACAGAAAGTCCGCCGTGGTGAGTTGCTTACCGTGGATGAATTGGTGCGAATTCGAAATGTTGCAGGTACTGCCGAACATCTCTTTTTAATTTTCAAGAGCTTGGCTAATAAGGACTACGCGCTCTCAACACCCGATCCAATGGCGAAGGTGGTAGATGTGGCTGGTGGTGGCAATAATGGCATTCTCTCAGTAGCTGTTGGTAATGCCATGGAGTGGGATTATGTGACACCTTTTTATGGGCGTAAGCAGGTGGTAAAAGGTGCCACTTACTCCTTTTATGAGTTTCAGGGGAGTGATATTTTAAACGATGAAGAGTGGCGAGCAAAGGTGAAGACAGAATTATTTCCAGCATGGATAACACCATTTATATACGATCAAGAGGCTGCAGCATTCTGACACTAACGCTCTTACTATGCTTTGTTGGAGCACCCGTAGAATGTGCAAATAAGATAAAATTGCTTTTTGTTGGAGATATCATGTTGTCGCGCAATGTGGCAAAAGAGATAAACACTACACATAGGTCGCCCTGGTGCGCTTGCGATACGTTCTTTGCCCGTTACGATTTTGTGGCGGGTAATTTGGAAGGAACGTTAGCTTCAACCGATGAGGTGTCTGCCCGCAAAGGCGAGTCAATGATTTTTCCCATCGACAAAAAAGATCTCACCTATCTTAAAGATGCAGGATTTGATCTCTTGTCGCTCGAGAATAACCATGCGCTTGATCTGGGACGTAAAAGTAAAACGGAGTCGGTCATCTTGTTGAGCAAGAGCGATATTACTGGATTAACTCTAGAAAACTCCCCACGGTTTTTGGAGATTAAAGGAAAGACATTCAGTTTTGTAGGTATTAATTTGGTTCCTATACCAAATATACCAGCAACACCGTTTCCTTCGGTTGATATTTTGCAGAAACTCCGACTGGCGCGCAATCTTTCGGATGTGGTGATTGTGATGATTCATTGGGGCAGTGAATTGCTGGAATGGCCCAATCTTCGTCAACGTGAAGTAGCTGATTTCCTTACAAAGAATGGCGTTGATATTGTTATTGGTTCGCATCCACACGTGGTTCAAATGCCCGAGATGGTGAATGGAAAACCTGTTTTCTTCTCGTTAGGCAATCATCTTTTCGACCAAAAATATCCGCACACACAACGGGGACTAATGGCAGAAATATCCATCGATAACACAATAATCACTTGTCGAGGCTTGGTTACTGGTTCCAAGCGAGGTTCTTATTATCCTATGCTTTTAGATACCCTTTCTTTGGCACTTGATACACTTGTGTTGTCCCATAAACCCTTTGTCGTTGAAAACTATCTTCTAAAACCTATTTCAGTCAATGATACCGCTGCGGAGAATATTGGTCTTTGGGCATATCGAAATGATACCCTGTGCTGGAAATCGAAGCCAATGAAGCTGTACGGTGCCTTTGCAGCCAAACTCGATTCAACTACGGAGTATCTTGTGGTACAAGAGAAACACTATTCTAATATGGATAATCGAGTGGCTTTACGTCCCTATGTTTATTCTGTTGATGCAAAAGGAATTTACGCCCGGTGGAGAGGTTCGACTTTAGCTTGGCCACTCGAAGATTTTACCATTATTAACACCACACCCCAACGGCTAGAAGCATTGCATAGAGGTGATTCTTTTTTAGTAAATAAGCCCGAGAACTCTACCTACCGCCCGCAACTCTATCAATGGAATGGATTTGGATTCCGTGCTGTATCAGATTCTATCAACATTGTGAATGAATGGAATTGGCTGTTAAGGAAATAGATTATTTACTTAGTCTATTTGAGCGATCTATTTCACAACTTCGCTTTGAGTAGCTATTTACCAATACAAAAATGTTTAAAGATATTATGCAGGATGTTATCGCTCGAGATGATTCCCGTTATACTCCCCAAATGGTCAATAGTCTCACGGATATCTTGAGCCACTAAGTCGGAAGGTAAGCCAGAGTGGAGCCCTTCGTTGGCACGCGCAAGCGATTCGTGGGCGCGGGTGAGGTGTTCGTAGTGGCGGGCGTTGGTAACAATGATGTCGTCGGACTCGAGTTGTTGCAAGTCTAGCTGTTTAATAAGCGCTTCTTTGAGTGTGTCGATGTGGAGCTTGTTTTTAGCTGAGATGCGTATTTGTGTTGTGTTTGATAAGAGCGATTTAAGAGGCTCTCTATCAAATATTTCCATTGTATTTCTGTCGTGTAAACTATCTATTTTATTCACCACAAAAAGAAGTTGTTGTGAGGTGAAATCCATCTCCTCAGAAACTCTTTTTAGTAGCTCACTAATTTTTTCAACACTGTCGTTGGCATCCACTAAAAGAATGACTACGGTAGCCTTTTGAATCTTATCGAAGGTACGTTCGATGCCTAGGTTTTCGACCACATCGGCCGTTTGACGAATACCTGCCGTGTCGATAAAGCGAAAGGTGATGCCTGCAATGTGAATGGTATCTTCAACCGTGTCGCGCGTGGTGCCATGTACATCGGAAACTAAGGCGCGTTCTTCATTCAAAAGGGCGTTTAAAAGGGTTGATTTACCCGCATTAGTATTGCCCACAATGGCCACCGGAATACCGTTTTTAATGGCGTTACCCAAGGCAAACGATTGGCAAAGTTTGGTTATTAAAGCCAGCATGTTATTGACCAATTCATTGAGTTCTTTGCGGTTGGCAAACTCCACATTCTCTTCGGCAAAGTCGAGTTCCAGCTCAATGAGAGAGGCAAACCAGAGGAGTTTTTCTCGCAGTTGGGTGAGTTCGTTGGAGAATCCACCACGCATTTGTTGCAGTGCTACTTTGCGGGAGGCATCGGAGCTGGAGGCTATTAAATCGGCCACAGCTTCGGCCTGCAAAAGATCCATCTTCCCATTTAAGAAAGCCCGTTGGGTAAACTCGCCCGGATTAGCAAGGCGCGCTCCCATTTTTACAAAGAGCATTAATATTTCTTGTTGTATGTAGGTAGCACCGTGGCAGGCAATTTCTACGGTGTCTTGTCCCGTATAACAATGAGGTGCTTTAAAAACGGAGATTAGCACATCGTCTATATCTCTAGCGCCATCGATGAGCGTACCATAATGCACAGTATTTCCCTTTTGTTCCGATAGCTTCTTGCTGCTTTTGAAGGGCTTGAACTGCTTTTCAACAAGCTCTATAGCATCATCGCCACTGAGGCGAATAACAGCAATGGCACCCATTCCTTTGGCGGTAGATATAGCAATAATGGTGTCGGAAGTCGAAAACATAGCAAATTAAGTTGATGAAGCACAAAAGTAGTGGATTTTGGGCAATATCCTCGTTTTGTATTGTGTGTTCTGTCAATTCTGTTTGTAACGAAATTTATGACCTCTCTCTATCCCTCCAAAAGAGGATAGAGAGTTCTGTTTTAGTGTATAGTCTATTTAATCTTTATGAGTGAGAAAAACACAATGCCCAAAGGGTAGTATAAAAGGGCCAATTTTCTCTATCTGTTATTATTTTCGCTCCAATTACTCGATTGTTTCCCTGTTATTTCAGTAATCGTAACTTTTAAAATCAATATTGCATCAACCTGACTTTTTTCATAATTTAAATCATGGGAAGCATTTGCCCCATTGTGCTTCATTATAACATCTAGTCCGACCCTTTTTTGCTCATAATCAGATATTATCTCAGTTTTTCCATAACCAATAACAGAGCGATATGTTGTTGCCCATTTACAGGCTTTCTCGTATTGTTCTATCTTAGCTATTTGTTCAATCTCAATACAAACTATATTATTTTCCTTAATCAAATCAATCTTTTTACCCTCTTTAGCACAATGGATATAAATAAATCCATCTAGATATCCATAATTAAATGGTAAGATATATGGTCTATTATTATCGATAAATCCTAATCGGCAAATATCAGACGTTAACAATATTTCTTCTATTATTCTTTTGTCTGATATTTCTTGGTTTTTACGTCTCATTAATTTACGATTGATATTTTAACGATTTAAAATATGTCACAATAGCTGTTTAGACATTTATTAAATCTAATTTTCTTGTTGTTTTGATGCGTTTGATTTGTTGAAAGACTCTAATTATTTCCGTTTTAGTGTTTTTTAAATATTAGATAAGATACCGTAATACCAACGCGTGCACCATCCCACATATCTACTTTATTATTAACGACAATGCTGTTTGCGCTGTTTTCGTTTTGGGTATAATCTCCTCTCAAAAACTCTTTGTAATAGCTCACATTTAATTCAAAACTAAAGTCGTTATAAGGCACACTTGCCATTATTCCTGGTTGAACGTAGCCAGCACTAGAGGCGTATGAATTGTTTGTAGTTTGTTCAAAAGCAGTAAGTTGTAGAGACTCTTCTGTTTTTATTTTCGAGAAACTGACACCGCACTCTATTCCAACTGCTAGTTTTACGTTTTTATATTGCGCAACGTTTTTATTTGCAAAAAGACCCATGCATTGGTTCTGGATTTTAGTGTCGTAGTGATAATTACCCGAGTAATCGGCCGATGATATTCTTGAACCTGTTGAAGAGATGGTGTACACTAATCCAAAATCGAGCATACTACTGCAAACTTTTAACATTGGTTTGTAGTAGATGTAAGCCGGAAAGTTGGAAACGAGTTGCGCATCGAAGGGCAGAGCCGCAAGTTTGGTTTGGTTAATAGATTTTAAACTCCCCATATCATAAAAGCCCGCCCCCGATTGGAAGCTAACCATTACGTCTTGTGCACTCATTTGAAAGGTGAAAAGAGAGAATATTATTAAGGTAGATAATTTTAAACGCATGATTATTAGTTGTTAAGGTTTAATTGACAATGGTAACCGAATATGTAATTGTTGAATAGCGGATAGTTATTGGCGTACATGGCCGTTGGAATGGATTGAAGTAAGCTTCCGTCTATTAGTGAGTAGATGTAGAAATTAAAGTTGCTGTAAGTCAATATTTTATTTGTGGTAAAATCTACGCTAATCACTGTTTTAGCTCCTAAGTTGAAGTTTTTTACCGTTGCAAAATTGGAGCAGTTTTTTAGGTAAAAATAAGTTCCATCGAAGAGGGCAATTTGGTTGTTATTGGGTGAGAACTCAACAAATCTAAATTGAGAAGTGTTTAATTTATTACTCCATATTTCGGAATACGAACCAGCATTCAGTTTATACAAAACGTTGGTTTGAGGTTCGAAAACATACGCTCCATTGGCCGATAATTTATAGTCGTTTGGTGAATTCGTAAGGGGTATTTCGTTGGTTATTTGTTCCGTAGCAAAATCGTAAACAACCAAACTGTTTTTTGAGGAGTCGAAAAACAGTGAAGTCCCGATGTCTGAGATGTTTAGATTTATGCCAACCGAGCTAATTATGTTGTTTAGCGGAATGGTTTTGCTGATTTTCATTCCAGTAGGGTTAATTAGATTTAAGTTGCCATTGATGTCGTAAGAGAGAATGTATTGGTTGTTTGGGGAGATGGCAATATTAACCGAGTTCAGATTGAGTGAATCGATAGCCACTCTACTGCTTAGTGAGTATTGGATTATCTCATTATTGCTGAGATAGTACATTGTGGAGCCCGAAAGTGGTGTGTAAACGGTTGAACTGTAAGGAACCATAGATAGCTGGTAAGTGATGTTGGTCAAATAGTTTGCCGCGCTGGCTATGGCTAATTGATTTTTTGAAACAATTAGGAGATTGATGTGATAGGTTTGTCCGAATACACCTTTGTAAGCTAAGACGCTGTCTGTTGGATTTGCATCGACGATTATATTGTCGTTGAGAATGATTTTATACCCGCCGATGTTGTTGTAGAATTTACATGGATCCCAATAGACCAAGAAGGAGTCTTTAAGATTTGCGTGTAATTTTGGTAATGGGTAGTTGATGGTTGATGTGGCGCTAAAGCCCGATAATTCATTGTCGTTGACTGATAATTGGAAGGTTTCTGAGCCACCCACATAGGTGCTGTCTATGAACCAGTTGTTGGAAAGTGTATCCACACGAGTGGAGGTGCGAAGGATGTATTTTACAGGATATTTTTTCTGTGCTGCATTCCACGTTAGTTTTAGTTGGCCATTTTCAATGGTGGAGACGATGGTTGGTTTTACAGGATTATAGATTAAAACCCACTCTTTGGTTTGTATAGTAGTGGCTTCTTTGCCATACTTATCGGCCAAACTGCCTGTTTCGGAGCTCACTTCTACATTGGCCTTAACAATGGTTTTGTTTTTTGTTAAAATGTCGATGTTGTAATTAATAGAGTTTGAGCCAGTGATTTGGTACGAATTTGAGATGGTATCGTTGATATAAAACGTAGTACTATAAACTTTCTTTTTTCCAAGATTGTAATTTAATTTGATTTTTGTGTTTTGATAAAGAAAAACAGTATCGGAATTATCTGGAAGATTAATAGAAATTGTTGGTGATGAGGTGTCTTTTTGCAGGTCGCGAAAGTAGGTTTCATCTGGCTGATAATCGCAACTTGAGGCGATGGCAATTATTGACAAGAAGAGTGTAGTAGCAAGGTGCTTTTGTAGTTTCATAGCCTGACATTTAATTTTTTGTACGAATTTATTGATTTACAAAACATTTCAAAGGGTTTTGGTAACTATTTTTTCTGTTTTGATGTGTAGTTGTTTAATTGACGTGCGTTTTATGTGAGTCCGCTTTGTCGTTTGTTGTAATTTTAGATCACTCTAAATTACTTTCCGAGCTAGTATTTATATGCATTCGACCTCCCCCAGCCCCTCCAGTGGAGGGGCGCAAAATGTATTAGAGAATTTAACTTGGTCGATCTTCAATTCATTAACAATGGTTTAAACTCCAA
>JAYVSA010000072.1:0-14319 GCA_043775765.1 Breznakibacter sp.
GTCGCATCCAATCATACGCTTGACTTAGCGGACACAGTTTATAAATTCATCCATAACGAAAAAAGAGTTGACTATTTAATTTCTAAAGACCTCATTGACGGCAGACAAGCTTTCGGCATAGATGGGAATTATCCGAAAGTTGAGCTTAGTGAAATTAAAATAAAATGGAACGACACATGGCTAACAATTCCTGACAGTGCCTTTCACAACTTATACGAAACTCATCTTTGCCTTGACCACTTACCAGTTGAGGCATATGTGACTAACGACAATAAACTACTTTTCATTAATATTTCTGCTTCTGACGGAGCAGGTAGTTATTCTGTAAAACTAACTTTCAATAGACAGAAATATTTGACGAGAATTGTAAATAGGAATGAAATGACTGACGGTTACGACTTTCTTGACGCAACATTAGAAGAAGAATAGAATATCATGACAAGAAAGGCAGCCCCATCCGTTAGCGCCAAGGCAACCAGAAAGACCGTAAATACAAAATGATTGCAGTTATAAATTGTTGTGAATAATTGAAGAAACCCGAAGTGCAAAAAATTAGATAAAGACATTAAATGAAGAAAAAAACTAAAAAACACTTGATTATTGGATTAATAATAGCTGTGGTTTTATCGATTTTGATTTACCTGTTAAGAGGAGTATTTGCTTTTATGTTTTTCTTTATGTCAATGGATAGTTCAAGCAAGGACGATTTGGTAGAAAACTATGAATTAAATAAAACCGCAATTCATGAACTCAAGACAACTTACGACAGTATTGTTCCAGACGGATTTAAAATTTACATAGAGTTCAAAGACCAAAATAGTATTGACTTGTGGGTTTATGAAAAAACGGATTCAGCTGATAAAAAACTGACTTGTTTGTTTCAACAATGGGACATTAATCCATATAATTATGTAATGAAGCCAATGACAAAATATGACAGCTCTGAATACGCTCCTAAAACAAAAGATTTAAATTTAATCAAAGAAAAATTGCATTGGACTGAAAACACATTCGTTGAGATTAAGAAAATACTTGATAATGCAAATTGTATTTCAATTGAAAGTGGCGAGCCGACTGAAATTGGATTTGCTCGAAGCGGGATGGGAAAATACTTTTATAACATATTTCAAGACCAAATTCCCGAAAATGAAATTAAAAATTGGAATGATAGCTGTTCCTATATTTATTATGATTCAAGAATGGTATTAAGATATGCAGGTGGAGCGATTGGTGCTCAATGTTTTCCTGACCCAGATTGATAAATAACTATGCACAACACACAATATTGGCAAAAAGGTTTTCAGGAGTTTGCGACAGTTTGCAACCCGCTTCAATGTTTCGAGTAACCTTATAGAAAATCATCCGCAATCAGTAATGCACTAAGACTGAATGATTATTATATTTGGATTTGAAGAATGCCCCATCCGTTAGCGGGCATAAAAGAGAGTCCGAAACAACCTGAATAATAACTTTTAACAACACTTACGAAAAGAAAATTTACATTAATGCGAAAAATACTAATAATTGCCTCCTCAATAATCTTGTCGTCGTGTAGTACATTGATATTGAATCAAGGATTTAAAAGTTACAAATCAGACATTATACAGACTAAAGAATACAAAAGAGCCAATCCATATCAGCAGGATTTACTTTATCTCAATGATTTATGTGCTAATTCATTCCCCGATATTGAAAATATCTTTCCACGCCAACAACGAGAACATATTGTTGACAGCTTAACAATTGTGTTATCTGACAAAAAGGTGGGAAATGAATTGTTTTGGTGTAGCACAAAATTCTACTTATCTCACTTTGAAAATCAACATACTTCAATACAGACTAATAATACACAAGTAGATCTATTCCCATATATTCTGCGCCCAGATAACGGTAATTGGTATTTATGGAATATTAATAACGATTATGATTCATTGTTAATAGGAAAACAGATTGTTAAAATGAATAAAGTGCCTATTAACGATATTGAAAGAAAATTATTTAAATATGTTTCGGCAGAAAATCAAATCTCAAAAAGAAATGAAATCTCAAAGTTTACAAATAGACCAAGTTTATTGAAACAATTAGGGCTAATTGAGCAATCAGATAGCATCTTGATTTCATTTAAGACAGGAGAAAACATCTGGGTAAAAGCAGTTTACGCGGATAAAGATATTCATTTTCATTTTTGGGAAAATCGATTTAAGCCAAATCCAATTACAAAATACGTCAATCACAATTACGATATAGCTCTTTATCCAAACGATAACTTCGCCTATTTCCAATTCAACAAATGTAATGATAAGATAGATTCTTACGAAACAATGTCAGAGTATTTGAGACCTTGGATTGTACCCTTTGCGAAAATGTATTTGAATAAGCAAATCAAAAAAAAGAATTCTCAAAAAACACGAGGGTTTGTAGATGTTGACAGACCTGTATTTAAAGATTATTTAGAGTTAATGTTTGATTCCATTCAAAAGCAAGGTATTGCCAACTTAATAATAGATTTACGGAATAATCCAGGTGGAAGTTCATTGCTTTGTACCCAATTGATGTATTATTTAACGGAAAAAGAAGATTTGAAAGATTTTTCAAAAATGTATTGTTTATCTGACTTTAATAAACAAATTGATAAAAAGGAATATAAAAGTTTTGTTAAATCATATGTGAAAGAGTATAACAAACCACCTGAGAAAGACAAACTCTATCTAGATGGATTTTTCAATTGTGATAGTTTATTGTTTGAAAAGATTGAAAACAATAAATCAGCTTATTATATTCCTAAAAATCGAAAAATATTTAAAGGTAAAGTTATCGTCCTTGCCAATTATCAAACTGGTTCAGCAGCCGCATTGTTGACTACTTTATTACAAGACAATAATATAGCAACTGTTGTTGGTACATGTATCGGGAATAACCCAATTGGAGCAACTGGATATAAACCGTATAAACTATTGAATTCAAAAGCTACAGGTTCAGTCGCAACTAACTATTTAATAAGACCATTACCACAAAAAGGGAAAAGTTTTATTCCTGATTATTGGATTGAAAATGGAGTGAATGAAACGATAAATGGGAATGATAAATATCTCGAAAAAGCATTAGAAATATTAAAGAAATAATGGCAACAACACTAATACTTCCAAGGATTTAAAATAAGAAAAATTAAAGAAGATGGACTTAGTTTTGATTTAATTTGTACATTTAAAACTTGCTTGATACTTTTTTTATTCTGTTCTTTGGAATGGAAACGATAACGATAATTCACATAGACAATATGAAGTGGGATAGTGCAATAGAAGATTTTAAAAAGTATCTTAAAATTGAACGAGGGCTTTCGGAAAATTCGATGAACGCTTATGTTACAGACCTTATTAAGCTTAAAGACTACCTAATTATTAAAAAAAATATTGTTGCACCGAACGAGGTTAAGCCAGTACATATAAAAGGTTTGTTAGAGTCTCTTACCTCTTCAGGAATTAGTGCTCGAACGCAGGCGCGCGTAATTAGCGGTATAAAATCATTTTATAAATATCTTTTAATTGAGGATTTAATTGAAAAGGATCCGACCTCGCTAATCGATGCTCCTAAAATTGGAAGAAAATTACCTGAAGTTCTTGCACTTGAAGAGGTCGATGCAATCATAAATACTATAGATCTTTCAAAACCTGAAGGTCAGAGAAACAAAGCTTTGCTTGAGACGCTCTATTCTTGTGGACTACGAGTTTCAGAAGTGATTGACATTAAACTATCAAATCTTCATTTTGATTCTGGATTTATAAAAATTGAAGGGAAAGGTAAAAAAGAGAGACTTGTTCCTGTTAGCAAGAACGCAATCGAAGAAATTACGCGTTATAGAATTACTACCCGAAGTGAAATGAATGTATATAAGGGTGATGAAGATATTTTGTTCCTAAATAGAAGAGGAGAGAGACTTTCGCGTGTCATGATTTTTACAATCATTAAAGCTCTGGTCTCAAAGGCAGGTATTGTTAAGAATATTAGTCCACATACTTTTCGTCATTCTTTTGCCTCTCATCTTGTTGAAGGAGGCGCAAATTTAAGAGCTGTGCAAGAGATGCTTGGTCATGAATCAATCATCACAACTGAAATTTACACACACCTCGATAAAGAGTATTTGAAGAATACAATTAATCAATTTCATCCGAGAGCATAATTGTTGATTTGTTGTATTTTTAACTTCATTTATGAATAATGTTAATTTTAAGTTTTTTGTTAAAAAATAAATAAAGAATTTATTCTTCAATCACTTTTTTTTTATATTTGCATAACCTAAAAATCACTTTTTATAAATACTAATTTTGAATTATTATGGCTAATGTGGACTTAAGTAAGTATGGTATTTCGGGAGATTTCAAAATCCTACACAATCCAACTTATGAAGAATTATTTCAGGCAGAAATTAATCCTGCTAACGAAGGTTTTGAAAAAGGTATTTTAACTACTTCTGGTGCAATATCTGTTGATACAGGTAAATTCACAGGTCGTTCTCCTAAAGATAAATTTTTCGTAAAAGATGCGATAACTGATGCGCACTTATGGTGGGATGGAACTATCAATCGTCCAACATCTCCAGAAGTATTTGATCATTGCAAAAACTTGGTTACAAAACAACTTTCTACCGCAAAAACAATATATGTAGTTGATACATTTTGTGGAACAAATGAAGATACTCGTTTGAAAGTTCGTTTCATTATGGAAGTAGCATGGCAAGCGCACTTTGTAACAAACATGTTTATCCGTCCTTCACACTTTGATTTAGCCAACTACGGTGAGCCTGATTTCGTTTGTTTAAATGGTTCTAAAACATCTAACCCTAACTGGAAAGAACAAGGCCTGAACTCTGAAGTTTTCACATTGTTCAATTTGACTACCAAAATGCAAGTTATTGGTGGAACATGGTACGGTGGCGAAATGAAAAAAGGTATTTTTGCCTTGATGAACTACTATTTACCATTGAAAGGTATGGCTTCTATGCACTGCTCTGCCAATGTTGGTAAGGATGGTGACGTAGCTATCTTCTTCGGTTTGTCGGGAACTGGTAAAACAACTCTTTCTGCTGATCCAAAACGTTACCTTATTGGTGATGATGAGCATGGTTGGGACAATAATGGCGTATTCAACTACGAGGGTGGTTGCTATGCTAAAGTTATCGACTTAGAAAAAGATAAAGAGCCTGATATTTGGAGAGCTATTCGTCGTGATGCTTTGTTAGAAAACGTAACAGTTAATGCTGATGGCATACCTGATTATTCAGCAGCAGCTTCAAAAACTGAAAATACACGTGTTTCTTATCCAATTTATCATATCAACAAAATTGTTTCTCCTTCACGTGCAGGTCACGCTAAGAAAATTATTTATTTGTCGGCCGATGCATTTGGTGTTTTACCTCCAGTATCTATTTTGGACGAAAAATCTGCTCAATATCACTTCCTATCTGGCTTTACTTCAAAATTGGCTGGTACAGAGCGCGGTATCACCGAGCCAGTTCCATCATTCTCGCCTGCTTTTGGTGAAGCATTCTTAACTTTACATCCAACAATGTATGCTAAAACATTAATTGGTAAGGCTAAAGAGCATGGTGCTAAAGTTTACTTGGTAAACACAGGTTGGAACGGTACAGGAAAGCGTATCTCTTTAAAAAACACTCGCGCTATTATTGATGCTATTATCGATGGTTCAATCGAAAAAGCTGAAACAGTAAAAATACCAGTGTTGAATCTTGTTGCTCCAAAAAAATTGAATGGTGTTGATACTGAGATTCTTGATCCTCGCGATACTTATGCGAACAAGGCTGATTGGGAAGAAAAAGCAAAATCACTTGCAGCTAAATACATCAAGAATTTTGAACAATACTGCGACAACGAGGCTGCAAAAGCATTAATTTCTTCTGGTCCACAATTGTAGTATTTTATTGAATTATAATATTGAAAGAGTCACTCGTATCGGGTGGCTCTTTTTTGTCGGTAGAATTAATTAATAAATTGTGTTAAAATGAAAAAATAATATTCCATTTAGATAAAAATATTCATATCTTTGCGCCAGTTTTTTCTATATAATGTCTAATCACTAGTTATTTAAATTTAATGACAGAACAAGTTTTAAAGAATTCTTCACACTTCGCTGGAGAAACAGCAAATGCAAATTTTGATTGGGATGCTTTCGAAAAAGGTGTCTACGTTGGTGCTTCAAAATCTAAAGAAGAGTTAGATGCATTGTACGACCAAACCTTATCTACAATCTCTGAAAAAGAGGTTATTGATGGTACTGTTATCGCTCTTAACAAAAGAGAAGTTGTTATCAATATCGGATTTAAATCTGACGGTATTGTTAGCCGCAATGAATTTCGCTACAATCCTGACTTAGCAGTTGGCGATGTTGTTGAAGTGTATGTTGAAAGCCAAGAAGACAAAAAAGGTCAGCTTGTACTTTCTCACAAAAAGGCTCGTGCTCTTCGTTCGTGGGATCGTGTAAACGCAGCTCTTGAAAACGATGAAATTATCAAAGGTTATATCAAATGTCGTACTCGTGGTGGTATGATTGTTGATGTTTTTGGTATCGAAGCTTTCCTTCCAGGTTCACAAATTGACGTGAAACCTATTCGTGACTATGATATGTACGTTGGTAAAACAATGGAATTCAAAGTTGTGAAAATCAATCCTGAATTTAAAAACGTTGTTGTTTCTCACAAAGCTCTTATTGAAGCTGAACTAGAACAACAGAAAAAAGATATTATCTCTAAATTAGAGAAAGGTCAAGTTCTTGAGGGTACTGTTAAGAATATTACTGCTTACGGTGTATTCGTTGACTTAGGTGGTGTTGATGGATTAATCCACATTACTGATCTTTCTTGGGGACGTGTTTCTCATCCAGAAGAGATTGTTCAATTAGACCAAAAATTAAACGTTGTTATCCTTGATTTTGATAACGATAGAAAACGTATCGCCCTTGGTTTAAAACAACTTACTCCTCATCCATGGGATTCAATTGCCGAAACTTTGAAAGTTGACAATGTTGTTAAAGGTAAAGTTGTGGTTATGGCTGACTATGGTGCTTTTGTTGAAATAGCTCCTGGTGTAGAAGGTCTTATTCACGTTTCTGAAATGTCTTTCTCTCAACACTTAAGAAGCGCTCAAGATTTCTTAAAAGTTGGTGACGAAGTTGAGGCTAAAATCTTAACTCTTGACAAAAACGAAAGAAAAATGTCTCTTGGTATTAAGCAAATGAAGTCTGATCCTTGGGAAAATATTGAATCTAAATACGCTGTTGGTTCAAGACACAAAGCAAAAGTTAGAAATTTCACTAATTTTGGTGTTTTTGTTGAAATTGAAGAGGGTATTGATGGTTTAATTCATATTTCTGATTTATCTTGGACTAAGAAAATTAAACATCCATCTGAATTTACTGCAGTTGGTGACGAAATTGAAGTTGTAGTTCTTGAAATCAATGCAAGCGAAAAACGTTTAAGCTTAGGTCACAAACAGTTAGAAGAAAATCCATGGGATGTTTTTGAAAACTTGTTTACTGTTGATTCTATTCATGAAGGTACAATTGTTGAAAAATTAGATAGAGGTGCCGTTATTTCTTTACCTTACGGTGTAGAAGGTTTTGCAACACCACGTCACTTAGAAAAAGAAGACGGATCTGAAGCGAAAGTTGAAGAAAAGTTAGATTTCAAAGTAATTGAATTCAATAAAGGTGCTAAACGAATTATCGTTTCACATTCAAGAGTATTTGAAGATACAAAAGGTGGTGATGTTGCTAAAAAATCAACTTCGCCTGCAAGTTCTTCTTCAAAACCTGCTCAAAGTGGTGCTAAAAAACCAGCCAAAAAGGTTTCTGAGAACGTTAACTCAAATCCTTCTGAGAAAACCACATTGGGAGATATCTCTGAATTAGCTGCATTGAAAGATCAATTTGAAGCTAGTGAAAGAAAAGCTGCTAGCGCTGCTGCAAAAAAATAAGAACTGAATTAATATAACAAGAATGGATTTTAAAATAGATAAAGTAGAAGATTTTACGTTGGTGCAAGTTTTGAAAGAAAAGCTTGATACTCATGTGGCTCCGTCTTTAAAGTCTGAACTAGTGCTTTTATCTGGAAACGGTGAAAAGAATATCCTTTTAGATTTAGGTAAGTGCAATTACTGCGATTCATCTGGTTTAAGTGCAATTCTTGTTGCAAATCGTTTATGTAAGAATGCTGATGGTGCTTTTGTTCTTTCTGGACTTCAGCCTGCAGTTGAGAGACTTATTTCAGTTTCGCAATTAGATTCAGTTTTAACTATTGCGCCTTCTTTGGAGGATGGAATACAGCTAATACAAAAGGCTATTTCTAAATAGTTATGCAATTTTCGGTGACAATTTTAGGGAGTAATTCAGCACTTCCTACGTCCCATAGAAACCCAACCGCTCAGCTACTCAATGTGGCTGAGCGGTTCTTTTTAATAGATTGTGGTGAGGGAACGCAATTGCAGTTGCGTAGGAACAAAATTAAATTCACAAAAATAAACCATATTTTCATCTCGCATTTGCATGGTGATCATTGCTTTGGACTTATAGGTTTAATTTCAACATTAGGTCTTTTAAAACGTCAGGTACCACTTTGTATATATGCTCATTCTGATCTAAAAGATTTATTACAACCACATCTTATTTATTTTTGTGCGGATTTACCCTTTGAGGTTAAGTTTATTGCAATTGATCCTGCAATTAAACACGAAATTTATTGCGACGATAAAATTAGAGTTTCAACGATTCCTTTAAATCACCGCGTTCCTACGTGTGGATTTCTATTTGAAGAGATGTGCGATGCACGTAAGATTAATCCCGTTGAAATTAAGCGCCATTCGGTCTCATTGAAGGATATCGTTCTGATAAGAGCAGGAGATGATTGGATTGCTCCAAATGGAGACGTCGTGCCGAATAGTCAGTTAACTGTACCTGGGAATAATTCTAGAAGTTATGCTTTTTGTTCGGATACCCAATATTGTCCTAATTTGAAGGATTATTTTTCTAACACATCTTTATTATACCACGAAGCCACATTTTTACATGAATTATTGGATTTAGCTCAACGAAGTTCCCATTCAACGGCTTTACAAGCTGGACAAGTGGCACTTGATTTAAATTCTAAATATCTTGCAATAGGTCATTTTTCTTCACGTTATCGTGATACTTCACTCCTTTTAGCGGAATCTTGCTCCATCTTCCCCAACACATTTGAAGCAAAAGAAGGAAGAACCTTTTTCATTCACAATAACCCTGAAATTTCAATTTCAGTAGAAGATTTGTTTTAAAATTTCTATCTTTGCGCTCTGTTTAATTATCTGTCAATACTCCATTTATGCAAGAGAAAATTCTGATTTTAGATTTTGGTTCGCAATATACCCAGTTAATTGCAAGACGTGTTCGTGAAATTAATGTTTATTGTGAGATTCACCCTTTTAATAAGATTCCTAAATTAGATTCTACTTTTAAAGGTGTTATTTTATCAGGCAGTCCTTCTAGCGTAAGAGATACCAATGCACCTATGCCAGATTTATCTGCAATTAAAGCCGTTTTCCCTCTTTTAGGAATATGCTATGGTGCCCAATTATTGGCTCAGAACTATGGAGGAGAAGTTTTACCTTCTGCAACAAGAGAGTATGGGCGTGCGCATTTAGCAAAGTTTTACAGCACGAGTGTGTTATTAAAGGGTGTCGCTGAACATTCACAAGTTTGGATGTCGCACGGAGATACCATTGTTCGCCTACCAGAAAACTACAAAATAATTGCAAGTTCTAAAGATGTTCCTGTTACTGCTTATAAGGTAGAGAACGAACAAACTTATGGTCTTCAATTTCATCCAGAAGTTTATCATTCAACAGATGGATCAACTATTTTAAAAAACTTTTTAGTAAATATCTGTGGTTGTAAACAAGATTGGACTCCCGCATCTTTTGTTGAAAGTACGATTGCGGAATTAAAGAGTAAAATTGGGACAGATAAGGTTGTATTAGGCCTTTCAGGTGGTGTTGATAGTTCTGTTGCTGCAGAATTGCTCCATAGGGCTATTGGCGATAATTTGACGTGTATTTTTGTTGATAACGGATTATTACGAAAAAATGAGTACCAATCCGTTCTTGATTCTTATAAAACAATGGGATTAAACGTTGTTGGGGTTAATGCTAAGGATACATTCTTATCTCAACTAGCGGGAGAGTCTGATCCTGAAACAAAAAGGAAAATTATAGGTAGAGTTTTCATTGATACTTTTGATGTAGAAGCTCATAAAATTAAGGATGTTAAATGGCTGGCGCAGGGCACCATTTATCCCGATGTTATTGAGTCTGTTTCTGTCAATGGTGGTCCATCGGCAACGATTAAGTCTCACCATAATGTTGGTGGTCTTCCAGAAAAAATGAATCTTAAAATTGTAGAGCCCTTAAATTTACTTTTTAAAGATGAAGTTAGAAGGGTAGGGCGAGAACTTAAAGTGCCTGAAATTATACTAAATAGACACCCATTCCCTGGACCAGGTTTAGCTATACGAATCTTGGGCGATATAACTCAAGAAAAAGTTGATATTCTGCAAGATGTTGATAGTATTTTTATCAATGGCTTAAAGGAGCACGGTTTGTACGATAAAGTATGGCAAGCGGGTGCTATACTGCTACCGATACATTCTGTTGGCGTGATGGGTGATGAAAGAACTTATGAAAAAGTTGTTGCTTTGCGTGCCGTCGCTTCTACAGATGGTATGACTGCTGATTGGGTGCATTTGCCTTATGAGTTTTTAGCAAAGATTAGTAACGAAATTATCAATAAAGTTAAGGGTGTTAATAGAGTTGTATATGATATAAGTTCAAAACCACCTGCTACTATCGAATGGGAATAAAAATGGGGGTCTTTTAGACCCTTTTTTCATAAAATCATGTTACTATTAATGAATCCTATCAGTCTTTCTTACTGTGCAAATAATTATTACACCATTCATTCTGAAATTAATTGAGGTTTTCGGTACTATTACAGGATTAATCTACCTATATTATTCTGTAAACGAGCGAATTGAGCTTTGGATTTGGGGCTTTTTGAGTTCATTATTCACTTTTTTGATATTCTATTTGTCTCAATTGTATTCAGAATCCGTTTTGCAAATATATTATCTCATCATTAGCATTTACGGTTGGTATATTTGGCGGTTTGGAGTGGTTGAAAATCATCAAGCCAAGCAAATTATTATTTCAAAAATATCAATTTATCAAATCTTTTCTCTCACTTTTTGGTTTATATTTATATATTTGGTCATTTTGTATTTATTAATAAAGGGACCTTCTTATTTAAGTTTAACGCCAACACAAGTACCATATTTTGATGCTTTTTGTACCTCTGGAAGTATTATAGGTACTTGGATGCTCTCTCGAAAACTATTAGAGAATTGGCTTGTATGGGTTGTGGTTGATTTTGTAAGTATTGGCATATCTGTATACAAAGGTCTCTATTTTTATGCCTTTCTTTTTTTAATTTATACCGTTGTTTCTATCGTAGGATATAGAAAATGGGGAACTTTAATTTCTAAAAGTGTTGTTATTGATGAAAAATTATAAAATTTATTCCGACAAGGTAAGAAATTCAATTAGTGCTCTTTCTGATGAGGGTTCATTTAGATCTGTCTGCCATCAACATTTTCAAGATCGTCCGATGCCTAGTTCACAGATTCTTGAAACAATTGTTGGGTTATTACGAGAAATTCTTTTCCCAGGATACTTTGGTAATTCACCAGTAAGAGGTGAGAGTATTCATTTTTATATTGGTGTTAACACTGAAAAAGTTTATGAATTACTATCAAATCAGATTTTTGCAGGTTTATGCTTTTCGTGTGAGTCTGAAAGTGAGGAAAACTTAAATAAATCAAGAATTCGTTCTTTTGACATCGCGTCATCGTTTATCGCCCAACTACCAGAAATTAGAAGGAAGTTATCAACAGATGTAGAGGTTGCTTATATAGGTGATCCTGCTGCAACAAGTAGGGGAGAAGTTATTTTTTGCTATCCTGCTATAAGGGCTATTACCAATTATCGAATTGCAAATAGTTTATTAAAATTAGGCGTTCCTTTGATTCCGAGAATGATTTCAGAAATGGCACATTCTGAGACGGGAATTGATATTCATCCGAATGCAACTATAGGTGAATATTTTACAATTGATCATGGAACAGGAACTGTAATTGGTGCTACATCAATTATAGGAAATAATGTTAAATTATTTCAAGGCGTAACTTTAGGAGCCAAGAGTTTTCCATTGGATAGCGATGGTAACCCTATAAAAGGAGTAGCTCGTCATCCTATAGTTGAAGATAATGTTACAATATATGCTCAAGCTACAATTTTAGGCAGAATTACGGTGGGAGCCGATTCTATTATAGGAGGTAACGTTTGGGTTACAAATGATGTCCCTCCAGGATCTAAAATTGTTCAATTTAAACCACGTGACGTTAATTTTTCTGATGGTGGTGGTATATAATAGAGTTCTTTTTTGTACATTTATTCTATAATCAAGATTCTATTATTATATCTTTGTATGCAGTGTAAAAATTCCTAAATGAGATTTGATATTCAAGAATGGTATAAGGGAAAGATTAATGATAAAGTTGTCATTAACCATTACGGTACCATTACTGGTTCGGTGATTGATGCGATTTTGGAGTCAATGGAAGTTAAATTGCATCTTTCTAGCATTTTGAATATGACTAGAAAAAAAATCTTTAATGTTTTTGTGGAATGTTTGCAGAATTTATATCATCATGTTGACGATGCACCTACTGGTGAATCAGTTGCTGGAATCAAAAATTTTGGAGTTATTATTTTAACGAAAGAGGATGATTTTTTTAAAATAACTACAGGGAATTATCTGAAGCATGAAAAGGTTGAGCAAATAAGAGGAAGAATAAATCAACTCAATGCATTGAATGAAGATGAGATAAAATCCTTATATTTGGAGATTCTTTTATTTGAAGGCCACACATTGAAAGGGGGCGCAGGATTGGGAATGTTGGATATTTTAAGAAAATCTGGGAGTAAGTTAGATTGCGTAATGTTTAGCATTAGTAAAGAGTATAGTTTTTTTTCGTTAGAAGTTATAATAAAATAGAATATTAAGCAATGGAAATAATTATTCGAGATGGAACTCCCAAAACTCCCTCTGTTAGATTAGATGGTACAACTGGGAATATTGAAATAAAAGGTAGGTCGATTCCAGAGAACTCTGTGGAATTTTATAAACCTTTAATTGATTGGCTCGAAAAGTATGGGGCAGCACCTTGTGCCAACACGATAGTAAATATACAATTAGAGTACTTTAACACGAGTTCATCTAAGTGTATTTTGGATATTTTCAAGAAATTAGAGCTCATTAATAAAAAAGGTAATCCGGTGGAGATTAATTGGTATTATGAGGAGGATGATGAGGATATGTTTGAGGCTGGCGAAGACTATCAATCCATTATTAGTTTGAATTTCAAAATGATTGAGATGGAGGAGTAATACTTATATGAGTTAATAAAAAAGGGATGATTTATCATCCCTTTTTTATTTTTTGATTAATTCTATTTCCTAAATTTAAGATGTAATTCATCCACTTATAATACAGACCAAAGAATAAAAAAATATTAAAAATCCAAATAATGAGCAAATTGTACCAAAATGTAGGGATACTAAATCCAAATACATTTTTTATTGGGGAAAGAAAATGTGCTCCAAAGAATGGTTTTGTGGGTTCAAGATATATTAAATCAGTCTTTTGAATTAATTCGCCATCATATTCTATAATTTTATTAGAAAAGAAATTATTTGTATTTCTAACCAGTCGTTCAAGGTCTTCGTTGTAATAATCCCTCTTAAGCTCTTGAAATTCTTTCTTTGAGCTTTCACTTCTTTCGTGGTTTGAAACGAGTTTGTCTATTATTTTGTCATTTTTATTATAGATTGTTGTATAATAAGATTTTAAGTTGCTTAGAGACTTATTTAAGTAGTTATATGTTGATTCATCAACTACGTATTTTTCTAATTTAGTAACTATACTTGAGCTAACTTTACTAGCCCATACGTCATCTTTTCTTATTTCGTTGAGGATAAGTTCACATCCCTGAGTATATCTGTCGCTGTTTGTTCTTTTTTGTTGGTATAGATTTTGGCAAAGTGAAAGTTTATTTTTTAATGCAGGGATTTTATATTCGGTCTGAAACTTTGCTTGACTTCTAAGTTTGTGATTGTTGTAAAATTCTTTTTCGTAATCATTATTTATGAATTGATTCACCGCAAG
>JAYVSA010000073.1:0-4637 GCA_043775765.1 Breznakibacter sp.
TTCGCATCATTCCGGTGGAAGCACCGGGATTTAGCGGAAGTAAAAAAGATGGTTATAAGATTGCTTGCGAGGCCATGGCTACTCTCATTGGAACGGGAACGGCCACTGTGCCTGATAAAAGCATCAATATATTGGGCGACTTCAACTTGGCTGGCGAGCTTTGGTTGTTGCTCGACTACTACAAACGAATGGGTATTCACGTAAACGCCACCATCACGGGCGACGGGCGCGTGGAGGCTATTAGTAACGCACACAAGGCATCGCTCAACGTGGTTCAATGTTCGGGCTCTATGATGCACTTGGCCAAAATAATGAAAGAGAAGTACAATGTGCCTCACATGAAAGTCTCCTATTTTGGTCTCGAAGATATGAGCGATGCGCTTTACGAGGTGGCCAAATTTTTTAAAGATGACGAAATGATGGCTAAAGCTCGCGAGATGGTGCGTGAGGAGTTTGCCCGTCTAATGCCTGTTTTAAAAGATTACAAAGAAAAGCTCAATGGCAAAAAAGCGGCAGTTTATGTGGGTGGTTCCTTTAAGGCAATATCGCTCATTAAAGCTCTTCGCCTCATTGGAGTTCAAACAGTGGTGGTGGGTTCACAAACGGGTACCGAAGATGAGTATGCCATTATCCGCGAATTGTGCGACGAAGGCACCATCATTGTAGACGACTCTAACCCTATTGAACTCTCTAATTTTGTGCGCGAAATGAAGGCCGACATCTTCATTGGTGGCGTTAAGGAGCGCCCCATTGCCTATAAACTGGGACTTGGTTTTTGCGACCACAACCACGAACGCAAAGAGGCACTGGCGGGTTACGATGGAATGCTGAATTTTGCTAAGGAAATTTATGCCACCGCTATGAGTCCAGTGTGGCAGTTTACAAGGGATAAATAGATCTTTAGGAATTGAAGACCTGAGCAACTGAGAGATGTAAGAACTACTCTTTTAACTCAATTATTCCATTTATTTTCAAAATCTTATACTTTGAAAAATCCTCATTCGATTCAAAACCTACTCCTGTAATTATCTGTTTATCAGTTGTTATTTTAATAAAATCATCGGAGTATATCTTATGTGTGGTCATGTCCCAAAATAGACATTCCGTATTAATTTTATTTCCCTGATAATTGGTTGCTTCCACATTATTTTTCAGTTCCCACAACTCTTTCTTTTTTAAATACTTGGCATAATTCCCCTTAATCTCGGCATTTACTTTCAGGTCTTTGTTTAAGGAACTTAAATGTACGCCTTTGGGAAATTCAGTATAGGGCTCAGCCTTTGAGTCAAATTGCAAAAGCAACGGTGTTAATACTTTGTACTTTACCAATCCCGAATCGCTGATAAAAGTCTCCAACTCTTTAACGGTTAAACTAGGTGTCTCCTGATTCTTCTCCACCGCCGTAATGGCCTCTGGCGAATTTGGTGCGCAAGAGAGATAAATCATAAAAGTTGCAAGAACAAAAACACTCCTTACAATGATTTTGGATAATCTGTTTTTTGTCATTCCAATAACTATTTTTTTAACCTAACCGTTGTTTTTTCGTTTATCCAATCCCCTATTTGATAAGAATCTCCTGCCTTTAGACCTTGAAAAAACAACTCCTCATTTGCAGGGTAATGGATACTCATGGACGCTATTTGTTGATTAACCTCTTCGGTTAATTTGGGGTCAACCTCTTTTGCCTTATTAAACTTATCTACAGCAGCCCAAAAAACCGTTTTGTGTTCAAAATCATTCTTTCCATAATTGCTTGCTCCCTGTGCATATAACTTGCCCAGTAGGATATAGGGTTCCCCATACGAGCTGTTGTTTGAAATTGCTTGCAACGCTTTTGCTTTTGCTCCAACCAAATCACCCTGATTCGAAAGTATAAGACCTAACTGATACAGATACTTGGCTTTTACAACGGGCTCACTCTCTAATTCAATGGCCTGATTATAGTACTCTTTTGCGCTACTCAGCTCTTTCTTTTTAAGATGCGTTCGAGCTATACTATATGCCGCATCTGCCGTAGGTTCAATCTTATATATTGCTAACGATATTCGATTTAAGATTTCAGAATCTTCACAATCCTGTTTTAGCAATATTTTATTACTGTTCTTAAGCCATTGAATATCATTAACTTTTGAATCTATCAAAGAGTCATAAAGTTGTCCTAATGTTTCGCAACTGGCTACACCACTTGATATAAACATATTTTCAAGACTGATGGACATCTTCTTTAAATCCTCTATTTTCTGGGGTTTCGTTTCAACGGCAAGCTCTTTGTTGAGCCATTCGGTACAAATAACGTAATCTTTTACAACTTGTTCTGCTCTAATGTCTTGCGCTTGAAAGAGCGCTATTGAGGTTGAAAAAAAACTTGAAATAATTGCCAGCTGAGCACTTTCAGGTGATTGAGTAATATTTTCAGACAAATAAACGTATGCTTGCTTCTTAACTTCAATTTCATTGCCCTTATACTCAAGCATATCTATAGCCTTCAATCCCATAATGTAGGGCGTTGGGTATTTTCGATTTGTGCCAAAATATTTTGCTCTCTGATCATAAACCTGCATTAATAACTGATAAAATGCCTCTTTCGTTTCTGTATTACTCTCGCGTTCATACATGTAACTTACAATCTTTACCCCATGAGAGTAAAGATTAATGGTAGAAAGTGGACATTCGTTAAATGCTATAAGCCATGGTTCGTATGCTTCATCAAATAGTTTTTGCTTTACTTCTTGGTCGTAGAGAGATAAGTTTTTACCGCATCTAATACTGTCTTCACCAAATCCAAATTTTGTTCCAGTTTCAACACCCGTTTGAGAATAGCTCACAAAAGCTACTGTAAATGAGATGATTAAACTAACAACACAACTTTTCATAATCTAAAGCATGAGTTAAATACTAGTTGAATTTTCTCTTTGCAAACCAAAGTTCTTGCATTGATATATTTAAGTTTATTTTAAAATAATTCTCTTTGAGCAGTCCGTAATTTGTGGTGCCTCTAACACCATAATCAACACTTATATTAACGGAGTTCTTTGAGCGTATCATAGGTAAACCTAAACCAACTGTTACGCCATAATCCTCAAGCTGATAACCATTCAAAACAAGATACTCTTTTTTGTAGTATGTGCCCAGTCTGTATCGCAATCTCATTAATAAATTATCTGTTTTAAGCTCATTTGGAATAAATTCCGCACCGCATGCAATATGATGACTATTCTTTAAGCTTGTTTCACTTTCATAGAATGGTGTTTTACTCCAAAAGCCGGTGGTGTAATCAATGGAGGTTGATAATTTGTCCTGAATCTCATACGTTAAACCTATTCCTAACTGGAGTGGTAATTTGCTACCAGACGATTTAAGTGAAACCGTACTGCTCTTAAGCGTATCTCCTCTGGAAAAAATACCTCCTGTGTAGTCAAAGTTAGATCCAGACTCAACAACATTTGTTACATCTCCACTAAGAGATGACTGTGGTCTTAGTGTTGCGCCAATTATAAGTCGTTGTTTTTCTTTAAGTGCATAAGTGTATTGAGCACCAAAATCAAGTGTCAAGTCACTTACACTCACAGTTCTCAACGATCCGTATTTAAGCGCATACGATTCATTTGGATAATCAGTATATGAGAAATGCTTTTGTGTCCCAAAAAGATAGCCAACATTGACGCCCACAGAAAAATTCTCAAACGGTTTAAATGCAATTGCCAAAAATGCCTTTGTTACCGTACCCTCTCCTGTTGCCTTATTGCGCTGCGCATCTATACTATCTGCTGGATGCGATAAAGTCAAGATATTATAACCAACACCACTATATGGTTTAAAACCAATGGATGTAAAAAATTTCTTTGATAAAGGAAAGCCAAAAGCAAAAAAGTCGAACGTTCCATTTTTAAAGGTCGCCGACTCTGAACTAGAGGAAATATCTTGCTTCAGGTAGCTTATTCCACCCTCAAAAACAAACGACATCGAGTCCATGGCCGAAATACCCGCTGGGTTTAAATCATTCAACGAGAACCTAGAACGTTGGGCTATTCCTGTTCCTCCCATCCCTTGGCCTCTGCCAATACTCGTTCCTTGAATATCGCCAAACCCATAGCGGGAATATGGTGAAAACGTTCTATTCTGTGCCACAATTGATCCACAAAAGATGATCAGGGCAATAAGTGCAATTACTAATTTTTTATTTTGCATTGTATTCTAATATACTGTTAAGACCTTCTAAAACTAAGTTGGCGTGTGCAAATATGCGACTTTTTAATTTTGCATCAAAAAAATAAGTATCTCCTCCAGTAAAAACTACACGAAGATTTGAAAATTTAACCTCTCCTTCACTTATCAAACCATCAACTTCATGAACTACGCCATTTAACACCCCATTTCTTATCGCGTCAACGGTGGTTTCTCCTACGAGGGAAAATTCTAATGATGGTTCAATTAATGGTAAACGTTTTGTAAAAGTATTTAGTGCCTTAAATCGCATATTTATTCCTAATGAGATATTTCCGCCAAGATATTCATTTCTACTATTAACAAAATCATAGGTTATGGCAGTTCCCGCATCTATAATTAATAAATTCTCATTGGGGTATAAAGCAACGGCTCCTGCCACAGCGGCCAATCTGTCTAGCCCAATTGTGTGA
>JAYVSA010000074.1:0-2501 GCA_043775765.1 Breznakibacter sp.
GGCGTATTTGTGCTACCGTTGCGCCGTTGGTATAGGCTGCATCACTTCCCGAGCCACCATTGTTCCAGAAAAGAGTGTTGTCGATGGTTGTAGAAGTGCCATCCAAACAAACCGCTCTGCCGTCTGCTCCGTTGGTTTTGTTGTTAACAACCGTACAGTTTATCACTTTCGAGTTTCCTTTGGCATAAATAGCAGCCCCTTTGTTGGCACATTCGTTGTTGGAAATTATACAGTTTACCAGCGTACCACCTTCCATGTAAATAGCGCCTCCACCTTCGGTTGCACTGGTTGATCTGTTGTTTGCAAACACACAATTCGATATTGTTAATCCATCTTTCATTCTAATGCCAGCTCCTTTATCGTCGGAGGCATTTACGACATAAAATCCATCAAAAAGGGCGTTTGTGAGTATGTTTGGTTGTTCGAATAAGCTTTTAACTGGAGCAGCAAACATAATGGTACCATCAAAAATAGTGGCGTAAAGCACCATGTTTCTGTCTTTCATTTGTGGGTTCGAGACACCAGGTTTTACGTTTGGCCTAGGAAAGCCCCCATAAATCTTTATGTCCTTTTGAATGACCATCTTAAAGTCCATTCTAAAATGGTCATTGTACGTGATTTGTCCATCATTAGTATTGTCTCCACCCGCCACCCATACCTCATCACCATTTTGAGCATTGTCAATAGTTTGACGCAACAAATCGGAAGCATTTGCCCAAGAAAGGCCACTTTTAGTGCCAGAACCGCCGTACATGACATACCTTATTGTGGCCTCCAATTGTGCTGTAATGAACCATAGTGTTAAGAATAACAACCATTTGGCTCCCTTTAATAGATGAAATTTTCTCGTTAAGTTCGTTGAATTCATACCTCAAAATTTTACAAAAACTATATCTCTTTATTTCTAATACGCTCTTTTGGTCTGTCACTATCTCCCTTTCAAGGGAGAAGAAAACGGCGCAATTTACCAAAGCCCCCAAAGACCAGATTGTTAAATCTTAAAAATTGTTAACGTGTTTGCGATTTGCTACCTATTTAAGATTTGAAGCGTGTGAAATAAGGCTATCTTTAGGTGTTAATTATTTAATTATCAGGCATTTATTTGTTTGATATTTTTATCTATTCTTATATAGAAATATGATACATATTTTCACATTTGAGGGATCGAAGTGTTTTTTGCTACTATCCATTAAGAGGTAAATAGACTATTTATTTCTCAATTGGCTTGTTTGGGAGTGTTTTTAAGGAATATTTAAGAGCACTTTCTTTTCAAGGAATCTTTTTATTGTAAAATACACTATTGGCACTCTTTATAATAAAAAATGAGCTAATTTTGGGGTCTAATAACTACGGTTTAGATTACTTCCCATTGCGTATTTACCATTAACGATTGTGCCATGAAAAATGAAATTTCAAAGTTGTATCCTAATGACTTATGGAGTAACTTTTATCAACTTACTCAAATTCCACGTCCATCAAAACATGAGGCTAAAGTGGTTGAGTATCTCATTAATTTTGGCAAGTCGCTTGGTCTTGAAACATTGACCGATAAGGCAGGTAATGTTATTATTCGTAAACCTGCAACGGCGGGATATGAAAATCGTGCTGGCATCATCTTTCAGGGACATGTAGATATGGTTCCGCAAAAGAATAGTGACAAGATTCATAATTTTGAAACAGATCCTCTTCAACTTCAAATAGAAGACGGATGGGTAAAAGCGACAGGCACCACATTGGGTTCCGATAATGGAATTGGTGTAGCGGCAGCCATGGCGATTTTGCAGTCGAAAACACTCGAACATGGCCCTATTGAAGTGCTCTTTACTATTGATGAAGAGACTGGCATGACAGGCGCCTTTGAGCTTGAACCTAAATTATTAAAAGGCACTATTCTCATGAATCTCGACTCCGAAGATGAGGGAGAGTTGTATGTTGGATGTGCCGGTGGTACCAATGCAAATTTGGAATTTAAATATAATGAAGTCGAAGTTCCAAAGGGAATGGTTGGTTTTAAGTTGAGTTTAACGGGTTTAAAGGGTGGCCATTCTGGGTTAGATATCATTCGTGGCCGTGGAAATGCCAATAAATTAATCTTTCGTTTTATTAAGTTTGCTGTTTCTCAATTGGGAGCTCGCTTGGCCTCTATTGACGGTGGTAATATGCGCAACGCTATACCACGTGAGGCATTTGCAATACTTGTTGTACCCCAGCGAGAAGTAGAGGTTTTTAAGAGTACAGTTGCCGAGTTTGAGGTTATTTTTAAGGCCGAATATGGTAAAGTAGAACCTTCAATTAACTTTAAAGTGGAGTCGTGCGAAACGCCATTAACGTTGATACATGAGATGGTTCAAGACGACCTTATTAACGCCATACAGGCTTGTCCGAATGGGGTTATTCGCATGAGCGATGATATGAAAGGGCTCGTTGAAACCTCTACAAACCTAGCTATTGTGAAGTCGGACAAAGGTAAGATTCATGTGATGTGTCTTCTTCGGAGTTCG
>JAYVSA010000075.1:0-3181 GCA_043775765.1 Breznakibacter sp.
GCGTATTCTGACTCAACGAGATGTTAATCATAGTATCCTTTGATGCAGTAATTCGCTTAAATACAGATGAATAACCAAGCCCTGAGAATCCAATCTCCACAGAACTTCCGCTTTCTACTTTTAAACTATAAAATCCATAAGAGTTTGAACTTGTGCCCGTCATCGTTTTTAATTCCACAGCAAATGCACCAATCAACCATTCACTCGTCTCTTTCGATGTTATACGACCATAGATAATGTGATAACTCTGTTGTCGAGGTTCTAGTATTATTTTTTGATTTACAACTGAGTAGTTTAATTTGCAGGAGTCTGCAATCACCTTTAGGAATTGGTTAATCGTTATTTCGTTTGAAGAAAAAACCACTATCTTCTGTAACTCAATCTTATTGGAATAACTAAAGACGAAACCTCCATCGACCTCCAAATCATTTAAAAAATCTTCTAGTGAAGCCGATTGTTGCCGTAATTTTAAGTTTATTCTCTGGTTTTCTTGTGCCTTAATACTCCATGCATTTACAAATAAACACAATAGAACGGATAAAAATAGAGAATAATGCCTTTTTGAAACCAACATTGAGAATGAAATATCCTCAAATTTAGTTACTTATAATTAAAGTCCGATTCTGTAATATGATTTTTTTATCGAAATGGGTAGATAATTCATCTAAAACCTCCTCAAAGGTCTGATTTTCGAAAGTGGTGGTCACCTTTGTCGTGGTATCAGCAGCCAATATCCGATAGTTATCGAAGCATGAAAAGGAGACTTTTAGTTGCTCCAAAACCTCTATAAGTGATGCCGATTTAAAAACTATTTTAGAGGCTTTCCAATCAAGTTCCTGTTGACTAAAACCATCATTTTCAACTACTAAACCATCTTTCACGGTGGCCTTCATTCCTTTAGTCAGAATTACCGATTTATCTTCTGACGTCATCAGCACTTTACCTAACTCGACTTTCACTTCTAGATAGTCTTCATTAATTGGGGCGTTTACTGAGAAACGCGTACCTAATACTTTAACAGACCCCGTATTAGTAGTTACCCGAAAATCAGATTTATCATTATGCAGGACTTGGAAAAATGCCTCGCCCTTTAAATTTACAATTCGGCTGTTGCTGTTGAAGTTTGATGCGTACTCTATTTCAGCACCCCTATTTAATATCACTCGGCTACTATCGGGCAAAAGAATAGACTTCACGCCCTCTTTAGCCACAAAAGAGACTAACTCTTGACCAGACTTAGCAGTAAAAATATACGCCAAACTACTTATCAGCACCGCCGAAGTAACAACGGCAGCAACATTTAACCATTGGGAAATAAATCTTGGCTTTTGAATAGACAAACGCTGTTTCATTTTTTGCCAATCACAGGCAACATCGATGCTACAAGCCGTCTTTGCTTTTTCAGATAACTGCCAGCTAGATTTATAAGCCTCAAAAGTGCATTTATTCAATTCTGATGCATTAATCCAACTCAACAGCTCCGCTTGCTCGCTCTCGTCCAAATTATTCTGGAGAGATGAGACAATTAAAAACTCAACACGGGAATTCATAATATTCATATACGATAGTAGAATAAATCTCGGCTAGTGAAATTCACAAATAGAAAAGATATTTTGCGTTACCAAATCTTCTTCGGTTAATACGCCATCTTCCATATTAATCAAATCGATAAATTGTTCTTGATTAACCATTTGTACATCATCGTTCTCCTCTTGCATTGCAAAAATCTCCGACATAAATTGAAACAAAAACTCCATAATTCATCAGTTTACTTATCAATGACAACTAAAAACGAAATCACACGTACCTCAAATTAACTTTTTTTACTAAAATCTAAATATATTAATTACCAATATTCCTAACAGAAACACCACATCGGCAAGTCCTTCACGCAAACGCTTCAAAGCCAATGATATATGAGTTTCAACTGTTCTTTTTGATATTTGAAGAGAGTCGGCAATCTCTTGGTTTGAAATGCCATCATATCTGCTTAGCTCAAAAACACGACGTGTTTGGGTTGGTAATTTTTCCACCAGCAATGCTATTCGATCCTCTAATTCAACACGTTCAATTTCACTGTGATCCACCGATTCTTCATCACTCATCTTTATTATATTTGAATGATGTTGTTCGTGCAACTTATTCATTTTAATATGATTAAGGCATCTATTTTTAACCGATTGATATAGAAATGATTTTAAATTGGTGTGAACCGAAATATCGCTTCGCTTTTCAAAAAGTTGAAAAAACAACTCCTGCACAATATCTTTTGCAACCTCAATATCCTGCACAAAACCATTAGCAAACAGCGATAACGGACGATAAAATTGCTTAAAAATTAATTCATAAGCGCGTTCATCTCCTTTGGTTAACAGATACAGTAATTCGTTATTCTCCATATTTTTTAAAAACTCTTGTGCCAAGCAAATGAGTTTGAGCTTTATTTTTTTCAATATTTTGTTATGGCTACAAAATTGCTAAAAATATCGACACAGAAAAGAATTAATCCACTTTTGAGGTATCAAATCTATTAAAGTACTAAAGTGTTGAGTTTTAAAAGCACTAAGTTTTAATGAATGTACATTAATTACAATAAAAACCATTCCTGTAACTTCAAGAAAAAACACTCTACAAGAAGTAATAATAAATAAAAAAACATCAATAATGGTACAATATTTGCTTCTAAAAATGGAGTTTACGAGTTGGGTAAATTCGAAAATAAAGGGAGGATAGAGTTATGAAAACAATAAATTATTTATTCGGACTACTTGCAATTGCAACATATTCTTGCAGTTCGCTTACCTCAACAACGGCCATTTATTCAGATGACATCTATTACGATGCAAAGAAAGAGAAGAGCGAAAATAATACATTCAACAATTATTCGCCATCGGCTTCTTATTCATCTGCATCTACTACCACATCCACTACGTTAAAATCGGCAACGAGTCAACCTGTCACTGAGAATAGAAATTACTCTCAGGCTCAAGCATTTTACAGTGAAGAGATTAAAGATACAACCAACAGCAACAACATAGATACCAATCAATCTTATGCAGAAAGAATTGCAAAATTCCAGAATCCTGTTGACAGCCTAGATTATTACTCATCTGTTTACTCTGACAATACTCCATCTGAGCCAACCACGGTAAATATTTATGTGAACGACAATTACCCTTAT
>JAYVSA010000076.1:0-3308 GCA_043775765.1 Breznakibacter sp.
AGCGGCGACCCGACGGCCTGGTGCCAAGAAACACATAATTGGAAATAGAGGAATAATACGGTGTAAATAGAGAATTGCCACCTGCCGGCACCCCAAAAAATGAATGAACATGTAAACAAAAGAGCCGTTTTTAGGTTGATTATAGGTGGCCATTGTGGCGGTTTTGCTCTTGAGGCAAGGCGTAAATAATAGGTTGCATTTAAATGAAATTTAATAGATTGGTTAGGTTGATATTCTTAACTTTGCCACCCTGAAACATAATAATACCACAGAAAATGAGTGAAAAGAAAACATCGAACTCAGCAATAAATAAACCACCCAGAGCCAATATATTTGCCGTTTTGAAACCGTATAAGCGTATGATTTATAGCTTAATAGGGTTTGCTATTTTGAGTAATGCGGTGAATTTAACTATTCCCAAAATGATATCGCACGGGATAGACGACTTCTCGAAAGGGGTTTTCTCGTACGAACAAATTGTGGTTGAGTTTTTGGTGGCAGCGCTTATCATTTTTGTGTTTACCTTTTTGCAGGGTATTCTTACGGTTTATGCCTCGGAGCGGGTGGCGCGTGACTTACGTACGCAAATTATAGACAAGATTTCGCGCCAGAGCTTTGCCTTTATTCAAGAGGCCAACCCCTCCAAACTGCTCACCAACCTCACGGGCGATATTGACTCAATAAAGGTTTTTGTGTCTATGGCGGTGGTGTCGCTGGCATCGTCGGTATTTATTATTATTGGTGCCACGGTTTTGCTTATTTCTATTGATGGCCCTTTGGCAGCGGCTGTTTTAACCATTATTCCAATTATTAGCTTCTCGTTTTACTTTGTATTTAGCAAGGTGAAGGTGCTGTTTAAGGAGAGTCGGGAAGTGGTAGATTGGCTCAATAAAGTGATTAGCGAAAGTGTGATGGGTGCTGCGGTGGTGCGGGTTTTGAATTCGCAAACCATTGAATATACCAAGTTTATGAGCGCCAATAAACGATCGCAAACTTTAGGAATGGCCATTCTGAGCCTTTTTGCAATGCTAATACCCATTGTTGTTTTTGTGGCCAATATGGCATCGCTCGTTATTTTGGCTTTGGGAGGCCATTTTGTTATAAAAGGAACCATGTCGCTAGGCGATTTTGCGGCTTTTAGCTCCTACTTGGCGCTGCTCATCTTTCCTATTATGATTATTGGCTTCATAAGCAACTTTATGGCGCAGGCTTCGGTGGCTTATGGACGTATTAAAATGGTGTTAGATGCACCCGATACGGAAGATTTGGGCACGGTGAAAGAGCCACTCAAAGGCAACGTGGAGCTGAAAAATATAACGGTAATGTATGGCGATAAACCGGCTCTTAAGGATGTTTCGTTTACCCTTGAACCTAAAACGCGCACAGCTATCATTGGCCCTACGGCGGCGGGGAAGTCGCAACTGCTCTATTTGCTCACGGGTTTAATTAAGCCCAAGAGTGGTGAGGTGTTGTTCGATGGTGTTAATATAGACGATTACGAGAAAGAACTTTTTCAGCATCAAATAGGTTTTGTGTTTCAAGACAGCATCATGTTTAACATGTCGTTGCGTGAGAATATTGCGTTTAACGAAATTGTAACCGATGAGCTTATGCAACGCGCCATTGAAACGGCAGAGCTCGATGATTTTATTCACACGTTACCGCAAGGGTTAGACACCATTGTGAGCGAGCGTGGAACCTCGCTGTCGGGCGGACAGAAACAACGTATTATGTTGGCAAGGGCCTTGGCGGTTAATCCTAAAATATTGCTGCTCGACGATTTTACCGCTCGGGTAGATGGGCAAACGGAACAGAAAATACTCGACAACGTAGCACGCAATTATCCTGAAATAACGCTTCTTTCAGTTACGCAAAAGATTGCATCGGTAATCAATTACGGACAAATAATTCTGCTCGAAGAGGGTGAGATATTGGCCCGTGGAACCCACGAAACGCTTATGAGTACCAGCACGGAGTATGTTCAAATCTTTAATTCGCAACGCAGCACCAACCATTATGAGCTATAATTTAAACTTAAATAAAGGGGCGCAACACGCCGACAACTCAAATACGGGCAACACCATAAAACGGTTGATGGCGCTCATGGGGCCAGAGCGTAAAAACCTCTACTTTGCCATGTTATTCATTTTCGTAAATGTTTGTCTAAATCTTGTAGGCCCAATTCTCATTGGTAGAGCGGTAGATAAGTACGTGATGACCAAGCAGTACGATGGTGTAATTCAGTATTCCATTATACTGTTTTTTATCTTTTTGTTGGCCATGGTAAGTGGTTACACACAAACACAGTTAATGGGGCGCGTGGGGCAACGTATGTTGTACAATTTAAGAAGTACCATTTTCAATAAGTTGCAGGAGTTGCCCATCGATTTCTTTAATCTCAACAAGGCGGGCGATCTTATTTCGCGCGTCAACAACGACACCGACAAGATAAACCTCTTCTTCTCGCAGTCGCTGGTGCAGTTTATGAGTAACTTTATTACCATGATTGGGGCAGGTATCTTCTTGCTCTCCATAAATTTAAAATTGGGTTTGGCGGCATTAGCTCCAGCTGCCGTTCTACTCATTTTTACCCGAGCCATATCGCCATGGGTTAAGAAGGCCAATGCCACCAACATGAAGAGTACTGGTAGTTTGAGCTCCGAAATACAAGAGAGCCTCAATAACTTTAAGGTCATTATTGCATTTAACCGCCGCGACTACTTTCGCAAGCGCTTCGATGATGTAAATACCGAAAACTACAACAGCGCCGTAAAAGCAGGCATTGCCAACAACATGTTTACGCCCGTGTACGGCTTTTCGGCCAGCATAGGTCAAATGGTGGTTCTAACCTTTGGCATCTATCTTATAGCCTCAGGTCATTTCACGGTTGGTTTGCTCATAAGTTTTTTGGCCTACATCACACAGTTCTACAATCCGTTGCGTCAGCTTGCCGCTCTGTGGGCCAACTTCCAAGTGGCTTTGGCTGGTTGGGATAGGATTTCGCAAATATTGGCCTTGGATAATAACTTACCTATTTTACCCCCTACGGCCAAAGAAGAGACGCCCTATTTGTTGTCCTTTAGAGAGGTGTCGTTCTCGTACACGCCCGATAAAGAGATTCTTTCCAACGTGAGCTTCAATCTCGAACGGGGCAAGACCTACGCTTTTGTGGGCCCTACGGGTGGCGGAAAAACAACCACCGCCTCACTCATGGCACGCCTTTATGCGGCGATCAAGTCGATGACCCGACGCGGCAAGTGGGCCCTGATCCGGCGAGTGAAGGCAGGCGACCCATGATCCCACTCTTC
>JAYVSA010000077.1:0-3405 GCA_043775765.1 Breznakibacter sp.
TTTGCAAAGTAAACACTTTTTTCAGGATATTTCAAACGTAACTTTTCGAATATATGAATTGATTTCGAATAAAACTTCTGTTTGATGTAAATATTGGCTAAAGTTTCCGTTAAAAGGTTCTCTGGCTCCTCAAAAACCCGCTTTGGGGCTTCGTCTACACCCGAAAAACCAACCATGCGGGGAACAATTTTAGGCTTTGCTTTTAAGAATGTATTTATCAGCTCCATTTTATCGCTTTTGGGGCTTTCTAAAACAACAGAAGCATTATTCTGTTGTCGCATCTTAATCAACCAATCGGAAAAAGATAAACCTTCAGATTCATCGATCTCACTTGCCGAATGATCTTTCTCCAAGCTGTATCCACTGTTGTTCTCTCGTTCAAAATCTAATAAATCTCCAGCCGGATAATCGTTTAAAATTGGAACACCTACTAACGCATCCTTCTCAACGGTTGTTGGAATTTTTATTATTGGTATTGCTGGTTTAAGGGCAATCTTAGAGAAATCAATCTCATCTGAAACTTCAAAATAATCGAGTGCTCTTGGCTCACTTTTAATAATTGGATTTGAAGGTAAGACTTCGTTATCAAGCGACAATGAAAATTTTAACGCACCCTCGTTTTTGTTATTAGAAACTATTGATTGAGGAACAGGTTCTTTAAAAGCGCTTTTATCTGAATGATCTTTTGGGGTAAAATAGACCAATTTGTAGAGTTGCTCACGATTGGCAATATACGCTGCAGAAACCTTTAAAACCGAATTGTACTTTATACTTTCTACATCCGAAAGATTCTTAACATAAAGCATCCGTGCCGCTTGAAAATAGGGGTAATCGGCCACAATCGATGCCAACCCTTCAAGAGTGTTTTCACCGAGTAACTTAGGATTTTCAACAAGATTTAAAAATGCTTGACGATTCATCTAAACGAATACCTCTTATTAATTACCAATCAGAAAACGATTTATTAAAAATATTCTCGGTAAGCTTATCCGTTATAGATGTTACCAATTGAGCCTCTATTGAGTTAATATTTTGTTCCGATGGAAAATCCTCATAAGCAGAGAAGTTCTGCTCCCAACTGGACTTCTGATTTTTAAAATTCTTATATCGAATCTTTACCGTTATTGTCAAACGAGTCTCTGCAGAAACAGCATCAGCCTGAATAGCCATTGCTCTTAAATCATAGCCCGTTATTTCTCCCGAAAAATCACAATCGCCCACCCCATTTTGCAATATCAACCGCGACTCTTTTGTGATTCGATCTTTCAATGCCTCCGTAAAAGACTGACTTAATGTCGGATTTATTAGCGGCGCACGGTTAACAAAATACTGCACCGAAACCGTTTTTAACTCTTCTGGTATTGATGCGCCATTCATAGTGAAACGAACCGCACAACTCACGAAAAGAAGAGTACATCCCAAGATACAGGCACCACCTATCAGCTTCATTTTATTCCAAATCATACTCCTTAATTTTTCTATAAAGCGTTCGTTCAGAAATACCTAACTCTACGGCCGCCAACTTACGTTTACCGTTATATTTCTCAAGTGCTTTTTTAATCATTTCCAACTCTTTATCTTCGAGACTGAGTGACTCTTCAACAAACTCTTCGGCATCTTGAATGGAAAAACCCTTGTTTAAAAGACTGCTCGATTGCATGAAACTAGACTGCACTGAAGACAAATTATCACTTTTTTCTGAAGCGTAATCTGAATAAAGTTTTTCAACAATACTACTGGTATCTGCCCCAATATTAACACGTCCATTCTCAAGCAATTCATGAACAACTTTCTTTAAATCACTCATCTCCTTCTTCATCTCAAAAAGCACCTTGTAAAGCACATCACGTTCATTTACAAACGAACTGTCAGCTTGGCTTTCGCCCTTTTTGTCGACCAAAACAGGGAGATTATCTCCAATATGAAAAGGCAGATATTTGGTTAGAATCTCGGTTGTAATGTCACGTTGTGCTTCAAGAACAGAAATCTGCTCTGCTATATTTTTGAGCTGGCGAATGTTGCCTGGCCATCGATATTTAAGAAGTAAATCTTTCGCATTGTCATCAATATTAATAGATGGCATTCGATATTTCTCGGCACAATCTTTAGCAAATTTCTTAAATAGTAAAATAACATCCTCATTCCGATCTCTTAAGGGCGGAATAATGATTGGAACACTGTTGAGACGATAAAAAAGATCCTCTCGAAACTCGCCCTCTGTAATGGCCTTTTCAAGGTTCACATTAGTTGCGGCAACAACGCGAACATTCGTTTTGGAAACTTTTGACGAGCCGACACGGATAAACTCCCCACTTTCTAACACACGTAGCAAACGAACCTGAGTAAGAAGTGGCAATTCGCCTATTTCATCTAAAAAGATAGTGCCGCCATTGGCCTCTTCAAAATAGCCTTTTCTATCGGACATTGCACCTGTAAAAGAACCCTTTTCGTGTCCAAAAAGCTCAGAGTCAATTGTTCCTTCAGGAATTGCTCCGCAGTTTACGGCAATATAGGCATTGTGCTTACGGGCACTATATTGATGTATGATTTGAGGGAAAACTTCCTTGCCTGTTCCACTTTCACCCGTAATTAAAACAGACAAATCGGTAGGAGCTACTTGAACGGCAATATCAATAGCACGATTAAGCGCTAACGCATTTCCTATAACTCCAAATCTTTGCTTTACCTGCTGAACATCCATAACATCACACTATTCTACTAAATCAAGCGATTCCAATTTCCCGCAAAGTTAAATAATTCGCTACCAATTAGAGATAAAAATGAGAACCAAATTCATCTCAAACAAAAAAATAGCCATTTTGCTACTATTACAACCTCTTTTTACCTAAATTAGAAACTCATATTGTTGAGAAAGATAATTTATCGACTTATATTTAGGAAATTTAAAACTTCTTTCACATTGAAAATATTAGCCTTAATTCCAGCGCGTTATGAATCAACAAGATTCCCTGGAAAACCATTAGTAGATATTGCTGGAAAATCGATGATTCAGCGCGTTTATGAACAAGCCAAACAGGCTCTTGATTATGTCTTTGTTGCCACAGATGATGAGCGCATTCACTCGGCGGTAAAAGCTTTTGGCGGAAAATCGGTTCTCACGGGCAAAGAGCATTTGAGTGGCACAGACCGATGTAAAGAGGCACTTCTTAAAGTAGAGGCAGAAATAGGTATGCAGTTCGACTACGTAATTAATGTTCAAGGTGATGAACCGTATATTTCACCCACTCAAATAAATCTGTTAATAAGCACATTTAACAATGGAAAAACAGAACTTGCTACGCTCATAAAACCTTGCGATAAAACCGAAGATATTCTAAATCCGAACAAGCCTAAAGTGGTTATTAACAACCAAATGGAGGCTCTGCTTTTTAGCCGATCTCCAAT